>DAOUTY010000086.1 GCA_030668425.1 Chloroflexota bacterium | reverse complement strand
TGCTCCTCACCATGCCACTGATATCTACGTGCTGAACACTTGCACCGTTACCCACATCGCTGATCGCAAGTGCCGCAAGTTGTTACGGCTGGCCCATCGGCGGCGTCCAGACACCTTAATCGTGGTCACAGGCTGCTATGCAGAGAGGACGCCCGCTGAACTAAGTAGCATCGAGGGCGTAGGACTGATAATCGGCAACCGCGATAAGGGGAGTCTATTAGAGATAATCGGGGACAAAGCTAACGGACATAGAGCCCGTAGTCTGCGGGGCAGACCTCAAAGCCTGTCGCTACGCACACGTGCCCTGGTCAGGATTCAGGAGGGCTGCAGCCGTCCCTGCTCATTTTGCATCGTGCCCCTGGTTCGGGGCCCTGAGAGGAGCCGATCCCGAGAAGAGATCATCGCTGAAGTGAAAGCCAGGTTAGCTGAGGGCTACAAGGAGGTGATCCTAACCGGTACCAGAATCGGGCGCTACGGGCAAGACGGAGGCCTGAGTGAGTTGATCGGGCATATTCTCGAGGAAAGCGACATGAAGAGATTGCGGCTTTCCTCGCTCGAGCCCACCGACCTGACCCCTGACCTGCTGCGGCTCTGGGAAGACAGTCGTCTTTGCCCCCATATCCACCTTCCTCTCCAGAGCGGTAGCGACCCAGTGCTGGAACGAATGAGCCGCGGTTATAGCACCGCTGACTACCTGCGGGCGGCACGGCTGGCCCGTGAGGCGATACCGAACCTGGCCTTAACCACCGACATTATGGTTGGCTTTCCCGGCGAGACACAGGAGGAATTCAGCGACAGCTACCGTTTCTGCGAGCGCATGGGCTTCGCCAACATGCATGTATTCCCCTACTCAGCAAGACCAGGCACCAGAGCAGCACTGATGGAAAAGACGGTCGAAGACCGGGAGAAGAGACAACGCATGCACGCCATGCTCAATTTAGCCAAGAGAAGCAGCCAGCGTTTTCGGGAATATTTCTTGGGCCGAAAAGTGGATGTGCTGTGGGAGGGGAACAAAGATGGCAACTGGGTTGGGCTCACCGATAACTATCTCAGGGTATTCCTCCCCAGCCAGGCGGTATTAGCCAATGAATTGCTGGCGGCGAATCTGATCGCTCAAAAAGAGGACGGACTCTGGGGAGAATTGGCAACCCAAAGATTTGAGTCCTAGAGGGCAAGGGAGGTCTTACTATGACCAATATCGATATATTATACCTGATGCTGTTCTTTCTCTGCTTGCTGTTCTCCGGCTTTTTCTCTAGCTCGGAGGTAGCGTTTGTCTCCTTGCAAAAGCTACGACTGAGGCACCTGGCTAACACCGAGGGGGGTGCTGCCAAAGAGGTGGCTTTGATGGCAGAGAAGCCCGAAAGATTACTAACTACAATCCTTTTAGGCAATAATTTGGTCAATACTGCCGCTGCTGCTCTAGCTACGATAATAGCGCTGTCAGTACTGGCTGAAGGATACGCAGTGCTAGCAGCTACAGCAGGGGTAACCATACTGCTGCTCGTCTTTGGCGAGGTCTTCCCTAAAACTGTAGCCACCAGATATGGAGAGCGACTGGCCTTTTTCTATGCCACACCGATGAAGATATTGATATGGGTTCTGTTCCCGATAGCCACCATATTCGTCTGGATAGCCGACAAGCTGGCCCGGCTGGTGGGAGCTTCCCCAGTTCGTCAGGTACTGGTGAGCGAGGACGAGATCCGTACCGCCGTCTCCGTGGGCGCTGAGGAGGGAACGCTGATGGAGGCTGAGGCCGAGATGGTAGAGAGGGTTTTCCGCTTCGGCGATCGCCAGGTCGACGAGGTAATGACCCCGCGCCCGGATATTAATTGGGTGGAGAAGGGGACCAAACTCTCCGAGTTCCTCGCCACCTATGCCGAGTCTCCGCACTCCCGCTTCCCGGTATACGAGGATACTATTGACACCGTGGTCGGCGTCCTCTGGATAAAAGATGTTCTCATGGCCCAGGCCAAAGGCACTATCCAACAAGATAGCGTCGTCGATAAACTGGCGCGCCCGGCGTATTTCGTGCCGGAGAGCAAACCTATCGCTGAGCTTTTCGCCGAGATGCAGGAGTCTCGCGGCCAGCTAGCCATGGTCGTCGACGAGTTTGGCGGCACCTCTGGCCTAGTCACCATGGAGCGGTTGCTGGAGGAAATTGTGGGGGAGTTTGGAGATGAGTTGGTCAAGGTGAAAAAAAGCTTCGAGACAATTGACGAGAACAGCTTCCAGATCGACGGCGGGATGAGGGTCGACGACGCCAACGAGAAGCTTGGATTAAAACTGCCTGAAGGGGAATATGAGACAGTCGCCGGCTTCGTCTTGAATATGCTCGGCCACATACCCAAGGAAGGAGAACAGCTAAAATACAATAACTTGAAGTTAGTGATAACCGAAATGAAAGGAGTCAAGATCGGAAAGATCCTGATCACCAAGGAATAGAGATGCAGCGTTTGCGCATAACCTTCGCCAGAGGCAAAGAGCTGAAGTACATATCGCACCTTGACCTGATGCGCCTATGGCAACGCGCTCTACGCAGGGCTGATATACCGCTCGCCTATTCCCAGGGATTCAGCCCCCATCCCAGACTATCCATCGCGGCACCCCTGGCCATCGGAGTGACCAGCAGCGGAGAGCTTATAGACATTTTCCTCAAGCATCGGGTTTCACCGCATTTTTTTCTGAAATCCCTTAGCAACCAGTTGCCTCCCAGCATCGATATCTCCGAGGTAGCCGAGATAGGCCTGGGGCTGCCTTCGCTCCAATCACAGGTGCTCTATGCTGAATACGAGGTTTGTGTAGACACTGACAAAGAGGCAAAAGGGGTAGAGGCCTCCCTTCGGTCTCTGCTAGCCAAGGATACGTTGCCCTGGCAGCACGCCCGTGACAAAGAGATACGCAAATACGATCTGCGGAGCCTGATCGAGAGCATCTGGCTACTCGATTGTAATCCCCCCGAGTGCACACTCGGAATGCGATTGCGTTGCGACAGCAAAGGTACAGGAAGGCCGGAGCAGGTGACCTTAGCCCTGGGATTTGCTAGCCCCCCCCAATCTATCCATCGCACCAAACTAATCCTGGCTCCACAGAATAAACACAGTCCCCACCCATAGATCTGGAGATTATGTCAGAGCAAGCCGTAGACCCCCAGAGACAAGCACAGGCACGCGAATACACCAGGCTGACGAGGCGTCTTCTATACCTTGAGCTGGCGCTGGGATCTGCCTTCCTGCTCATTGTCTTGCTCAGCGGGCTGTCCAGCGGGCTGAGGAATCTCCTGGCATTCCCCCAGTCAGCGATGGTTGCCCTCTATTTCCTGATCCTTACGCTAAGCTACACCATCATCTTAGCACCGCTCAGCGTCTATCGCAGCTTCATTCTGCCCCATCGTTACGGCCTCTCACACCAAAGCCGGAGGTCATGGCTGGCCGATGAGGCGAAGGAAATGGGTCTGGGATTGGCTCTGGGTACGGGTTTAGTGGTAGTAATCTATCTATTCCTCCAGGCCTTCCCCCAGACCTGGTGGCTGTTAGCCTTTGCCTTCGTAGCTTTGCTCAGCGTGGTCATGACCAGGCTGGCGCCGGTGCTGATCCTGCCCCTTTTTTTCAAGCTGGAACCTATCAAGGATACGGAACTCAGACAAAAGCTCCTCGGTTTAGCAGAACGTTGCCAGACCAAGGTAAAGGACGTTTTCCAGATCGATTTCAGCAGCAAGATGTCTGCCGGCAATGCTATGCTGATGGGCTGGGGCAACACCAGGCGTATTGCTATCAGCGACACCCTGCTCGTGCACTACACACCGGAAGAGATCGAGGTGATCATGGCTCACGAACTGGGCCATCAACGGCATAAGGACATCGCCAGGCTCATCGTGGCACAGTCAGCGCTGATGCTTCTCGGGTTCTACCTGGTAAACTTGACGCTCAACTGGGCTGTGCCCCGACTTGAGCTCGACGGTATCTCCGACGTCGCTGCGCTTCCCTTGCTGGCACTGGTTCTGGCTGCATTCGCTCTAGTGCTTGCGCCTCTGGTTAACGCCTATAGCCGACGCCTGGAGGAAGCAGCCGACAACTACGCCCTTGCGACCACAGACAACCCCGAGGCATTCGCCACCATGCTCACCAAGCTCACCGATCAGAATTTGACGGAGTCCGAACCCGGCAGATGGGCAGAGATCCTGTTCCACGACCATCCACCATACTACAAGCGTATGGAGCTGGCTCGGCGCTATCGAAGAGAGGGGCAGTTATGAGACTTATCCTAGCCAGGCACGGGGAGACAGACATGAACAGGCTGGGGCGAATACAGGGAATCAGCGACCTGGAGTTAAATGAAACTGGCAAAAGGCAGGCTGAAGCGCTGGCCCAGGCGCTCAAGAACGAGAAGGTGGAAGCAATCTATACCAGCCCCCTGAAGAGAGCCAGAGATACAGCCTGCGCTATAGGCCGTTACCATCAAGTTGAGATTGTACCCCTCTTCGGGCTGAGAGAACTGGATGCCGGCGATGTAGATGGCCTGACGTATAAGGAGATGAGAGCCCAGTATGGCGACTTCCTGGACAAGTGGGTAGAAGACTGCGCTTCGGTGAGGCTTCCTGGAGGCTGCACCCTCCCTGAGCTCCAGGATAACGCCTGGGCAGCTATCCAGGAGATCATCGAAAGGCATAACCAGCAGACAGGGGGGGGCAAAGCGAGCGGAAAAGGGGTCGTGATAGCGGTCACTCACTTCTTCCCCACACTTTCCATTATTTGCAAAGCACTAGGGCTGGAGCTCTCAGAATGTAGAAGGATGAGGCTAGACCTAGCTTCCATGTGTACCCTGGACTTCAACCCACCGTGGACGGTGCTCGCTTCGCTGAACGATACCTGCCACCTGAGGAAAGACTACAAATGAGACGCCAACAACCCCTCCCGAGAAGGGTTCTACGGTTTATCCGGGAGCGCGACCTGGTCAGAGCAAATGAACCCCTGGTAGTCGGAGTCTCCGGAGGGCCCGACTCCGTATGCCTGCTTCACATCCTGTCGGGACTCAAACGTACGCTGGGCACGGAGCTTCACATCGCTCATCTGAATCACCTGCTGCGTGGAGCCGAATCGGATGCTGATGCCGAGTATGTATCCTCGCTGGCCCACGAACTGGAAATCCCGGCGACTATCGAAAGGCGGGATGTAAAGGCATACCAGCGTAAACACCGCCTCTCTCTGGAGGAGGCGGCACGAGAGGTAAGATATGCCTTCTTCTCCGAGGTTGCACGTTCACTGGGTACGGACACCGTAGCGGTAGGGCACACCGCTGATGACCAGATTGAGACCATCCTGATGCACCTGGTGCGCGGCACTGGGCTCGCCGGACTTCGCGGCATGCAGCCGCTCAATATCTGGCATCTGCCCAAGGAAGACAAGCTCAGAATTGCAAGGCCTCTCCTCGAAGTGAGGAGAGGTGAAACTGAGGCTTATTGCTCTGCCCAGGGGCTATCCCCCCGAATCGATTCCTCCAACAGCTTGCCCACCCAGTTGCGCAACCAGGTCCGCTCTCAGCTCATCCCACTGCTTCTAAGATACAACCCTGATATCGAGATGGCGCTACTCCGCACTGCCCGTGCGGCTGACGCCGACCTGGCCTACATAGACGAGCAAGTATCCCAGCTCTGGGGCCGCGTTGTGAAAGAACGGCCAGAGGGGATTGCCATCGAGAGAGTGGAGTTCTCTCCCCTCGATCCCGCCCTCAAGCGACACCTGATCCGCTCAGCCCTCCAGCGTCTGCTCGGAGACCTTCAGGATATCGAGTCCGTCCACGTTGAGAGCCTGCTTGATGCCATGACCAAGCCGGCAGGGAAAAGGCTTTCCCTGCCCCGCGGCCTGGCCTTTCACGGCGACTACAGACACGGGCTGATAACGGCCAGGGGGGGAATAGGCTGTCCCTACCCTCCTCTGCAGGGAGAGCACCGCCTTAACGTCCCAGGCGAGACGGAGCTTAGTGGCTGGCGGGTGAGAAGCACCATCCTGGATCATCGCCCGACAGATGCTGACGAGGGTGAACTGAAGGCATATCTTGACTTCGATGTCACCGGCGACGCGCTCACCGTCCGCGGCCGGAGGCGCGGTGACAGGTTTCATCCCCTGGGGATGGAGTTACCCAAAAAGCTCCAGGACTTCATGGTCGACTCGAAGATCCCCCGCCACTGGCGCGATCATATGCCGCTGGTCTGCTCACCGCAGCATATCCTCTGGGTAGTGGGCTGGCGCATCGACCACCGCGCCAGAGTCACGCCCTCGACCAGGCAAGTGCTCTGTTTAGAATTCGAGAGCGTAAAAAAAGATTGACAAATTCCTCAAACAAGCATTACTATATGATCGTGTGCTGTTATCTTTCACTTATCTCACGAAAATTTTCCCAACAAATCGCTATTCCAAATTAAACTCTTAATTAGGTGAAATTTTCAATCTACAGGTAAGGGGCACATGAAGCTTTCTGTTGCCATCGTGTTAACAGTCCTGCTGATTCTACCTTTTGTGGCCTGCGACGAGCAGGCAAGCTTACAGGATGTCGTTGACAGGGCAATCGCCAGAACCAGCGAAGTACAATCATACCGCACCACGTCAAATTCAACGACACATGCTGACGGCATTACCTCTGTATCATCATATGAGTCGGAATACGCTGCCTCCGACCACTATCACGGATTCGCGACAGTGATCGTCGACGGCGGGAATGTAACTACTGTTACTAGTAGCAATGGTGCGACTGTGACCGTGACGGCCACCAGTGGTTGGACTGAGACTATAGTCGCTGGCGATAAGGGTTATTTACGGAGTTCAAATGAGTCCCAATGGCGAATATGCGAAGTGTATAATTCGCGCTTGACGCAGCCCACACCAGGCACAGGCACCTGTTCCATCTCCATTCAAACTCTGGATAATAAATTTGAGCTCTTCAATTACTTGGTCGAGTTGGAGGTATTGCCTGACGAGGAGATCGACGGCGTCAACTGCTCCCACTACCGCGGCAGGGTTGATCAAGATTCCTACGTAGACATGCTGAGGAAAAGGCAAGAGGAAGAGTACAGGCAGATTTCCCCTGACATTCTGGAGTGGATGCTTCAGCGAGAGATCGTCGTCGAGTTGTGGATCGATGGGGATGACTATATCAGGCAGCAGGGAACCGAGTTCCGCTTTCCAGATCCCAACATCAAAGAGCAATGGGTCAGCGGCTTTGTCATCACTCAGTATTTTGACTTCAACGAACCAATTTACATAGAGCCGCCAGAGATTGAACCAGAGTAGCGCCTCTATATG
>DAOUTY010000067.1 GCA_030668425.1 Chloroflexota bacterium | reverse complement strand
AGTACAGGCCGTCTGGAAAGAGGACTATGAGGAGCGTGGGCAGGGCGCTGGGGACATCCTGTACTTCAAAGAGATTGGGAAATAGGAGGTCATGCGATGCCGACAGTAACCGAGAAGCTGGAAGGGTTAGATGTCTGGATTTATCATGGGCAGATCTACATTCCAAACACGTATTCCGCTGGCGCCGTTGGGAGCCGATTTCTTATAGCGTTAAGGGATAAGAAGCGAATAATGGGTACGAGATGCGCCACCTGTAATCGCGTTTATGTCCCTGCTCGGTCTATCTGTAAAGATTGCTACGGACAGCTCGATGAGTTGGTTGAGGTCAGCGACAAGGGTACTTTGCTTACGTACACAGTTTGCAACCAGCCGAATCCGGTGCAGCCTGTGGAGTCCCCTGTAGTATACGGAATAATTCAGCTCGACGGTGCCGACACCGGTTTCGTCCATATGCTGGGCGAAATCGACCCCGAGCAGATACGTATTGGCATGAGGGTTCAGGCAGTATTCAAGGAAGAGCGCGAAGCCAGCATTCTCGATATTAAGTATTTCAAACAACTGGGGTAATGTTGGGGCGGAAGAGGCTTTCCAGAAGCAACACGGACGCCCCTGCCTGTCACAACTGGGGAACTAGACAGGGAGTACCGAAATGGAATTTTCGCTGACACCAGAACAGGAACAGTTCGCCAGGGATTTCCAGGATTACCTGAGAACCCACATGACCCCCGAGCTGACCGCAGAGCTAGACAAGGAAATCGCGTATTCTGAATCACCACTCTGCATGGAGTTCATCCGTCAGATGGGCCGCGACGGTTGGCTTGGAGTAGGCTGGCCCAAGGAGTACGGGGGGCAGGGTCGCTCGCCGATAGAACAGCATCTCTTTTACGAAATCGCCCACTTTGAACGAGCCCCCCTGCCGGTGCTCCCCTTGAACACGGTGGGCCCAGCCCTCATGCGATTTGGAAGCGAGGAGCAGAAGAATGAGTTCTTGCCCCGTATCCTGAGGGGTGAAATGGAGATCTCCATAGGTTACACCGAGGCCGAGGCCGGTACCGACCTGGCATCTCTCAAGACTACCGCGATCAGAGATGGCGATTCTTACATCATCAACGGGGCAAAGGTGTTTACCAGCCTGGCGCATGTCAGCGATTATATCTGGCTTGCCGCCAGAACCGATCCCAATGCTCCCAAGAAGCACCACGGAATCTCGATTTTCCTGATTCCCACCAACACCCCAGGTATAAGCATGAAGCCCCTTTACACTATGCCAGGCGAACAGAACAACTACACGTTCTACGATGATGTAAGAGTCCACAAGAGCTGTCTTGTCGGCGAGGAAAATAAGGGCTGGCAATACCTGACCACCCAGCTTGACTTCGAGCGCATAATGCTGAGTCCCTCCTCCCCGATAAGGCGCAACATCGAAGACACGATTCAGTGGGCAAAGGAGACCAAAGTTGACGGGGCACCAGTTATAGACCAGCCCTGGGTCAAGAGCAAATTTGCCGAGTTGACAATGGAGGCTGAAGTGCTCAAGATACTCAACTTCCAGGTTGCCTGGCTGATAACCAAAGGCGTTGTTCCCTATGCTGAGGCATCAATGGTCAAAGTGTTTGGATCGGAACTGTACCAGCGGGTTAACGCTGCTCTGCTGGAGATAATGGGGCAGTTTGGACAGTTGCAGACAGATTCCAAGTGGGCAGTACATAAGGGAAGAGTGGAAAAGGCTTTCAGGAGCGATGTGGTCTTTATCTTTGGCGGTGGCGCCAGCGAGGTTCAAAGGAACATCATTGCCATAGCTGGCTTGGGAATGCCGAGGGCTATGTAAAAATAGGTATATATTTACTATTTAGAGGTGAACTTACATGAGCCAGGACGTATATGAAAAGCTACAGGCAATGGTCGGTGAGGAGGCCGGGCCCTTCGAGGCTCCGAACGCAGTAAACGAAGCGATGATCCGTCACTGGTGCGAAGCAATGGAGGACGGCAACCCCCTCTACAGCGACGAGGAGTACGCCAAGAAAAGCAAATACGGTGGTGTCATCGCCCCCCCACAGATGGTGCAGGCTTACTGCATGCCGCCACTATGGCCCAAAAAGGAGATGCCCGACCCTCAGGCAAAGGCTGTACAGATGATGCACGAGGCCGGCTATCACGGGGTAGTAGCCACCACCACCTCCCAGGAATACTTCCACCCGATGCGTCCAGGAGACCGGTTGAGCTACAAAATACAGCTCGTCAGCGTGTCACCGGAAAAGACCACCCGGCTTGGAACAGGTCATTTCATTACCTCAGAGTACACCTACATCAATCAGAACGGTGAGGTTGTCTGTATTCAGCCCTTTACTGTGCTGAAGTTCAAACCGGCAATGTAGGAAAAAAGAAAGGGGCCTTAGATGTCTTGGAAATCTATCTACTGGGATGATGTGGGAGAAGATGACGAACTACCGACCCAAACACGGGAGATCACCCGCACTACTATTGTCGCTACAGCTATCGCCACCAGGGACTTCACGCCCGTACACCACGACCACGAAGCAGCCCAGAGAGAGGGTGCTACGGATATATTCCTGAACATACTCAGCACAGGCGGGTTCATAGGCAAGTACCTCACCGACTGGAGCGGCCCGGAGGGAGAACTGAAGAAGATAACCATCAGGTTGGGTGCTACTGTCTTCCCCGGCGACATCCTTACCAGTGGGGGGAAGATAGCCAAAAAATACACGGATGGGGACAAGCACCTAGTGGATGTGGACTTCAATTTTACAGTACCAATGGGGCCGCACGCGTGGGGAACTGCAACCGTGGCTCTGCCCACCAAAGGCTAGGAGGCATATATATGTATGACCAGTACCTTGCCAGAAGATATCGGACAACGGTTAGACCGAGAGTCGAGGACTACAAGATAAAGGACAATGTCGCTATTGTAGGTATAGGGCAAACCGAGTTTTCCAAGAATTCAGGCAGAAGTGAGTGCCAGATGGCATGTGAAGCTATAAAGGCTGCAGTGGAGGATGCCGGGCTGAACATCGAAGACATCGATGGTTTGGTCAAATACGCCATGGACTATACGGACGAGATGCACATTGTCAGCGCCCTGGGCATCCCCGACCTGAACTACTTTGGCGAATGCGGCTGGGGTGGCGGGGCTTCCTGCGCCACGATCCTGCATGCGGCCACAGCGATAGCCTCAGGTGCGGCCAACTACGTCGTCTGCTACCGGGCTATGAATGAGCGCTCGGGGGCCCGCTATGGCCGTGCGCCGGGAGTAGAACAGATCATGATCGCACCCAACGACCACTATGGCTACCTAATGCCCTTCGGTCTGGCAACCCCCCCCTCCTGGGTAGCCATGTTCGCAACCAGATATATGTACGAATTTGGGGCCACCGTCGAACAACTGGGCTGGGTCTCGGTCGTTTGCAGAGAATATGCATGTATGAATCCGAAAGCAATGTTCTACGGCAGACCAATAACACTGCAGGACTACATGGAATCCAGGATGATCGTCGAGCCACTTCGCCTCTATGATTGCTGCTTGGATACCGACGGGGCAGTCGCAGTAATTCTGACGAGCGCTGAGAGGGCAAAGGCCCTCAAGCAGCGCCCGGCCTATATCCTCGGTGCCACTCAGGGAATAGCCACCCAGGGCGAGATGATGACAAGCTACTATAGGCCAATGATCTCTATCCTGCCAGAGTCATGGTATGCAGGTCAGGAACTCTGGCGGGTGACTGGACTGTCCCCCAAGGATGTCGATGTGGCACAGCTCTACGATGCCTTTACCCCTTTGATTCCCATGCAGCTTGAAGAATATGGCTTCTGCGGCGTGGGGGAGGGAGTGGCTTTCTGCGAGGGGGGCGACCGCATCAGGTTAGGCGGTGAGATCCCCTGCAACACCTCAGGCGGTCACCTTTCGGAGGCATATATCCACGGCATGAATTTAATTGCAGAGGCGGTGCGCCAGATAAGAGGTACTTCCACGGCCCAGGTAGAGGACGCGGAAATAAGCCTTGTCACAGGAGGGCTCGGCGTTCCCACCAGCGCCGTCCTTCTGAGGAGGTAAAGATATGGTAATGGAATACAATCCGGGCATCCAGCTATTGCGCCCCCGCGTTGATTTCGACAACCAGGGATACTGGGATGGGATTAAGCAGCACAAGCTCATCTTTCAGAAGTGTAAGTACTGCGGCCTGCTTATCCATCGACCGCGGCCAATGTGCCCCAGGTGCAACTCCATGGACATGGAGTGGGTGCCTTCCATGGGTAAGGGTACCGTGTATAGCTGGGTCAACTTTGTCTACGCCAACGCAGCCTACCCGGGTATAAAGGTTCCCTACCTTGTGGTAGTTGTGGAGATGCTCGATGGGGTAAGAATAGTCAGCAACATGTACGATGTCCCCCCAGACGAAATCTACGTTGGGATGCCAGTGGAAGTGGTCTTTGATGACATAGCCGACGACTTGACCCTTCCCAAATTCAAGAGAAGAGAAGTCTAGCTGAGATGAGGGTACTGCAATGAATAATATCAAGAACAGGGCGGCCATCGTTGGCATCAGTATGACTAAATTCTCCAAGGACTCCGAGCGTACGGAGCTGTATCTTACTTGCCAATGCATAAAGGCAGCGCTGGATGACGCCGGGTTAACACCAGATGACGTCGACGGCTTGGTGAAGCAGACCGATGATGCCTCAGATGAACATGCCGTCACCAGTTCTATGGGGATGGGCAATCTAACCTATTTCGGCGAGTCCCGCTGGGGCGCGGCGCCGTCTGCAATGGCTATGCGCGCAGCCATGGGAGTTGCCACCGGAGTAGCCAACTATATCGTCGTCTACAGGTCCGTAAACGGGGCATCGAAGAGGCGGATGACCCCGAGCATGCGGACCTCAGGCCAGATGTCAACCTCTGACCTGCTACAATGGACGTTCCATGCCCCCTTTGGGCACATGTCTAACGCAGGGCGGGTCGCCATGATTGTGCGAAGGTATATGCACGAGTTCGGCATCAACAATGACCAATTTGGTTGGGTGCCGACAGTATGCAGGGAACATGGTGCAAGGAACGCTAATAGTATGTTCTACCAGAAGCCAATAGCCTTCGAGGACTACTTGAAATCCAAGATGATTGTAGAGCCTTTGCGCCGGATGGACTTCTACGAGGAGGCTGATGCTGCCGCTGCCCTGGTCGTCACCACCCCCGAAAGAGCTAAGGACCTCAAACAGCGACCCGTCTACGTGCTTGGTGCCGCCCAGCACATGGCCTTAGAAACCGAGGAGTTGACCAGCTACTACCGACCGTCTATTTCCGGGCTACCTGAAATGGGCAAGGTGGGCGAGAAGATCTTCGCCATGGCCGGTGTAACCCCCAAAGATATCAAGTGCGTTCAACTCGATGATTCATATGGTCCTTTCGTCCCGATGCAACTTGAGGAACTTGGTTTCTGCAATCAGGGCGAAGGCGTAGACTTCTGCAACAGGGGAGACCGCATCAGGTTAGGAGGCGAGCTACCTCTCAACACCTCTGGCGGCTCACTTGGAGAAGGTCACATCCACGGGATGAATCACGTAATCGAAGCAGTACGTCAGATAAGGGGCACATCAACAGCCCAGGTGAAGGATGCCGAGCTTGTGCTGGTTGCCTCCGGGGCAGGCGGCCCGGCAAGCGGTCTCATTCTAGGAGGTAAATCATGAGCATGGTTTATGATACGGAACACCCTGTCCCCATACCTCCCATTATTTGGGACAATATGGGTTATTGGGAAGGCATTAACAGGCATGAACTGGTTTTCCAGAGGTGCAAGGAATGTGGTACCTGGCGGCATCCGCCAAGACCCGTGTGCCCCAAATGCCGCTCCTTCGAAAAGGAGTGGACCCCTTCCACAGGGAAAGGGGCCGTCTATAGCTGGGTCACTTATCAGGAGTCACCGCATCCCGGTTTCAAGGCTCCCTATTCAGTTGTCCTTTTGGAAATGGAGGAGGGAGTACGGCTGGTCAGCAACATGGTTGATATAAAGCCGGAGGAGATATCTATCGGGATGCCGGTTGAAGTGGTCTTCGAAGACATAGCCGAAGGCTTAACCCTTCCCAAGTTCAGAAAGGTGGGTTAGACATGGACTTCGCCCTGAGTGAAGAGCAGGAGATGCTGCGGAAGTCAGCGCGGGATTTCCTGAGTGCCGAATGCCCCAAATCGCTGGTGAGGGAGATCGAGGCCGGCGACTTGGGCTACTCCCCCGAACTCTGGAAGAAGATGGCGGGGCTGGGCTGGATGGGCCTCGTATTGCCAGAAGAGTACGGTGGAGCTGAGTTCAGCCTGCCTGACATGGCAGTGTTATTCGAGGAGTACGGACGTGCGGCAGCGCCAGGTCCGATGTTTAGCACCATGGTTCTGGGAGCACTTCCCATCCTGGATTTCGGAACCGACGAGCAGAAAAAAGCGCTGCTGCCCAAGATAGCAACCGGCGAACTCATAATGACGATGGCGACTGCGGAACCGCAGGTAAACGAAGAGCCAAAGTTCATTGCCACTCGAGCAGAGGCTCGGGATGGCGGGTATGCGATCACAGGCACCAAGCTTTTCGTTCCTTACGCTCACATCGCGAACTACATGCTCGTGGTGGCCAGGACGGAGGGAGCCCCCGGCGATGATGAGGGCCTCACCGTATTTATAGTTGACGCCAAGACCACTGACATCAAGCTCACTGCACTGGTCACAATTGCCGCGGACAAACAGTTTGAGGTCGTGCTCGACAAAGTCCCTGTTTCAAACAACGATATCCTGGGAAGCCTGCACAAAGGTTTGCCCATGGTAAATGCCATACTCAGAAAGGCTACAGCAATACAATGCGCAGTGATGGTCGGCGGGGCGCTGCAAGAACTGGAACTGACAGCCGAACATACCAAGACACGGATACAGTTTGATCGCCCCCTTGGTGCGTTCCAGGCCGTACAGCATCGACTGGCTGATATGTTCATCGATATCCAGGGGGCCCGCTGGACCGCATATCAAGCGGTGTGGCGCTTGAGCGAAGGCCTACCTGCTGACCGGGAAGTAGCCATTGCCAAGGCTTTCGGTAACATCGCCTGCCAGCGAGTTGCTGCCAGTGCCCAGCAATTACACGGGGGGGTCGGCGTCGACAAGGACTATGACCTTCATTTCTATTTCCGGCGTGCCAAGGCTCTTGCGTCGACCCTTGGCAGCACACCCTTTCACCTGAAAACCCTTGAAGCCGAAACAGGTTCATAGAATTCGAATTGAAGGGTCTCCCTCCCACCCAGCTAGAAGCCAAGGGAAAATCCTTCGTTACTTGCCCTATCATGCAAGGTGCTTACACTGCTATATGTATTGGGTGAACCTAGCGCCATATGGTGCTGACCCTTTGCAGCGACTAGGATATGGCTAAAGAATAAAGCAGGTATCAGCATGATACTCAGCAGCAGTTCCAGGACGTATCCTACGTTATGTGGAGGTATATTCCTGCCTGTTACTTTATGTAAACTTATTTAAGCCTAGTCACTGGGATAAACTGGGATCAGGGCTCAATTGAGTAACCCTGGAAAGCGCTATTAAGGCATAGCGACACTGAGGAGGTCGGCGAATTGGAGACGATTATACAGTCAAAAGCATTCCAAGAGCTGAGTCAAGCGGCTGAAACGCTTGTCAATCCTGCGATTCAGGGTTGGAGAGAACAGGGGGGCAAGGTAGTAGGTTATTTCTGCTCAGCCATGCCGGAGGAGGTTATCACGGCTGCTGGCCTTCTCCCTTTCCGAATGAGAGCGACAGGAAGCACTGGAACAGAGCTGTCAGACACCTACTTCAGCAGCATCAACTGTAGTTTTCCTCGTCACTGCTTCAACATAGCTCTACAGGGAGGCTTCGATTTCCTTGATGGTGTTATCTGCATGAACAGTTGCGATAACGTCCGCCGCATCTACGACAACTGGAAGCGACAGTTACCAACCACCCTTGTACACATTATGAGCCTTCCCAGGAAAACAGGCGAACCACAGGTGGAATGGTTCCATGACGAAGTGGCTAACCTCAAACGGCTCCTGGAGAAGCATTTCGATATTGAAATCACCGATGAGAGTTTGTGGGATGCGATAAAACTCCACAATGAAACACGTCGCCTGCAGAGGAAGCTTTACGACCTCAGAAAAGCGGACAACCCGCCGATCACCGGTACTGAAGCGCTGGCCGTCACGGTTGCTGGCACTGCCATGCCCAAGGAGCGCTACAATCAGTTGCTCCGGGAGTTGCTGGATGAGCTGAGCGAGTCCGTCGGCAACGCCGATTATCGGGCGAGATTGCTGCTAATGGGTGGCATCCTCGATGACCCAGCCTACGTCAAGGTCATTGAGAGCCAAGGGGGACTCGTGGTTACGGACTCGCTGTGCTTCGGCTCCAGACTCCTGTGGAACGACATCGATGAGGGGGCAAGCGACCCAATTGCGGCTCTCGCACAGTATTACGTCGCCGACCGCCCCTCTTGTCCCCGGATGTT
>DAOUTY010000003.1 GCA_030668425.1 Chloroflexota bacterium | reverse complement strand
GCCCAGGCATATCTGAAAAAGGAATACGGTGCTAAAGCGCGGATGGTCTGCGTTGGCCCTGCTGCCGAGAAGCTGGTCCGTTACGCCCCCATATTCAGTGGTCATCGTGCAGCCGGACGCGGCGGTACCGGAACTGTAATGGCTTCCAAGAATCTGAAGGCTGTGGTGATTGAGGCCGACCGAAGTGAAACCATGGCGAATCCGACGGAGTTCAAGAAACTGGTGCGGCAGCAGGTGAAGGGCTATAAAGAGTCGCTGGGATTCGAGACATTCCGTGACTATGGGACTCCTATGGGCGTGGACTTTCCCGGTTTTGGCCTCGGCTCTTTTCCAGTACTTAATTTCCGCACGGCGGTTCTTGAGGGATGGGAGAAGCTCTCATTTACGCAATATGCCGCGATCACGCAGAAACACACTGGCTGCTATGCCTGCATGCTTAAGTGCGGGAAGGTGCGGAAGGTTCCCAACGGCCCGTATGCGGGAGCCACCAGCGAGGGCCCGCATTTCGAAACGATATGGGCCTTCTCTGGACCCACGGGGTGTACCGATCTGGGTGCGACGGTGGTTGCTGACAATTTGTGCTATGAACTGGGCCTTGATACTATCAGCACCGGTAATTCCATCGGCTTTGCCTACGAGCTGTTCGAGAAGGGCATCCTGACCACCAAGGATACGGATGGTTTGGTTCTTGACTACGGAGACCCCGAGCCCATGCTAAAACTTATTGAGAAGATCGGCAGTCGTGAAGGATTGGGCGATATCCTCGCAGAGGGAGTAAAGCGAGCGGCTGAACGCATCGGCAAAGGGTCCGAGGAATATGCCATGCATGTCAAGGGTCAGGAGATGCCTGGATATGAGCCACGCGCGCTGAAAGCGATTGGTATGAACTACGCTTTAAGCAACGTGGGAGCAAACCACTGCTACGGCTACGCCCAACAAGAGCTGGGCAACCCGAGGCCAAGGCTTCTAGACCCGGCTGCCGATGAAGACAAAGGGGATGTCGTGAGATACAACCAGGACTATACGGCTGCGCTTGAGTTGGTACACGCTTGTACATTCCCGGGCAATAACTTGGAATGTTTCGGCCTGGAGCTTGTGGCGAAGATGCTGACGGCAGCGCTGGGGGAGCCTGCGTTCGGAAGTGAAGACTATCTCTGGCATGTGGCTGAGAAGGTATACAATCTGGAGCGGTGTTTCAACATCCGGGAAGGGTTCACACGAAAGGATGATATCCTACCTAAGAGAATGTACACCGAGCCCTTGAAAGGTGGGGTTCGCGACGGCGAGGTGATAAGAAAGCCGGATACTATCATAGACGAATACTATGATGCCAGAGGGTGGGACCGCAATGGCATACCTGCTCGGGCAACTCTTGCCAAATTTGGGATTGAGAAGGTTGATAAAGACGTTGCCGGATTCCGGCGCTAGAGATAGTCGTTAAATCGCAACCCTAATTTCTCGTGCGTATGGTTGATGGTCTCTTGGAGAGTTGTCGGGAAATCTGTGGAGAAGGCTGAGGATGAGGTTTAGTAGCAGTATAGTGATCAATACACCTCCGGAGAAGGTCTTTGCGCTGGTTGACAACCTAGAGGACTGGCCTCTGTGGATACCGTCGATAAAGAAGATTGAGAAGGTTTCTGAAGGTCCTCTGAAAGAAGGCTCCCGGATTCGTGTTACGGCGAAGTCTGGCGTCACGGTAAAGTTGTTGATGACAATAACCGAATTTATCCCTGGACAACGTGGTGTTATGCAAGGAAGAGTTCTTGGCACTCGGATGACACGCTACTATACTTTTGAACGCATAGAGCAGGGAACGAAGCTTACTGCTGGGGGTGAGGTCAAGGGGCCATTGGCCTTTCTGGTTAGACGCGGCGGTCAAAGGCTGTCAGAGGAGATTGTGCAGGCAGCGAAGAGGAAGATCGAGGGTTTGGAAGATTAGGAACATCGGTAGGGATGTGGCTCTCAGGATAAGAAAATCTTCGTGATTTTGCCCCAATACTTGTGGGAAGTCTCACAACGTTCGGTCGTCCGCCTGTCCTCGGAATCAGCTGCAAAACCAGCCTAAAGCCCAGCCCAAACCAACCGGAATAGCTACGCAAATACCGAGCAGAGCGACCCGGCTTAGAAGAAACCATGAAGCACGGCCCAATAATTTACCCCATATCATCTTTTGGCTCCTGACTGGTCGTGTTTCAATATGCGGTGCTGTATTGCTGAGCGGTTTCGGTAGCACTTGGCAAACTCGATGCTGTTCGTTGGATTCGCCTGCAGTGTATATGATACCAGAAACGGGACCATAACTGAACACCTGGGGGGTTGGTATCCTCTGGGCTGTTGATGGCTACTGGTTGTTGGTGAGCCTTGTCGAATTACCTAGACTCGCTAGGTTGACATAACGTTTTCGGATTGCAAGAGATGGAAAGCAGGTGATGCCATGACTAAAAAATCAGATTTTGTGGTGATCTGCACAGTTCAGGGTGAGCTTCAGGCCAGCGTGATAAAGTCGCATCTGGAGAGCGAGGGAATTCCGGTTCTGCTTAAGTATGAAAGTGCAAGCAGAGTATTCGGCCTGACTGTGGATGGTTTGGGAGCGGTTAAAGTACTGGTGCCGCAGGATCTTGCTGAAGAAGCGAAGCGTGTAATCGAACCCAGGGAGATCGATCAAGCTGACGAATAATGGGGGAGGTAAAGAGATGGCAGAACGATGTGAGGTGGTAGCAAGAGTAGTGAGTCAGAAGGGAAGTTGTGAGGCTGGGCACAGAGTTGGAGACGAGTTCCCTGTTGGCGATTGCACACCGGCTGGGATGTGTTCATGGGCGTTTCATGCTGTCTTTCCTTTTGCCTCAGTGTTACAGTTCGGTGGCTTTTTCCCTTGGGAGGATGACCCTGATAAGGCCACTGTAGCCTGTCCCGACTCAGCAAATCCCGTTGTTTTCGAACTGCACAGAACAAATAGATGACAATAGACTGCCTCAGCCCAAGCTGGCGTTCCAGTGGTACCTCAGTAGCGTTATACCCTGATAGCTACGCGTTCCCTTTCCTCTTCTTTTGCTCGTCGCAAGAGTTCTTCAGCGCTTTGCAGCATGTGACCGTCCCCCTTACTACCTAGCATTACTGCTAGTTCCTCCACCCTAGGCCTTTCCTCTAAGCACTCAATGCGAGTAACAGCTCGTCCAGAAACGACCTCCTTTAATACCCGGTAGTGGTTCTGGCCAAAGCAGGCGATCTGAGGTAAGTGTGTTATGCAGACGACCTGACGGCTGCAGGCCAAAGCTGCCAGTCTCCTGCCTACGGCATGAGCGCTACGTCCTCCGATCCCAATATCGATTTCGTCGAAGACTAGCAGAGGGACTGGATCAGTAGACTGGAGGCTGCTCTTCAGGGCTAGCATAAAGCGGCACGTCTCGCCTCCTGAAGCGATTTCGGCGAGAGGTTTAAGAGGCTCTCCGGGGTTGGTAGATGCCAGAAACTCTATCCTGTCTATGCCATACTGGTTGTAAGAGTACTTGCCCTGTGGCGTTGGCAAGCCATCGCTGTGCTCTTCCTGCCTCAGGCTTATGTCGAACCTTGCCCAGGGCATGCCGAGATCGGCAAGCTCCTCGTTTACAGTCTCTGTCAATCCTCGGGCTGAATCTTGCCTTGCCCTGGACAATTCTAATGCATGCTCTGCCACCTCTATTTCCAACATTCGTTGCTCCTCTTCCAAGTGGCATCGTTGTGCTTGCTGTGCCTGTATAGACTCCAGTTCCTCTCGGCCCCGGTCTGCAAATTCAATAACATTCTCCAGGGTTGGCCCATACTTGCTTTTCAGGTGACGCAGTAGCTCCAGCCTTTGTTCAATCTGCTCAAGGCGGTCCGAACGGGAGGCCAGGGCATCGGCGTAACACCGGAGTTCTCGGGCCGTCTGCTCCAGCTCAACCATCGCAGACTCCAGGGTGTTGAGTTGCTGCTGCAGGGCGGGATCGATGGAGACCGTTCCCTGGAGAGCTCTCGCTGCGTAATGCACAAGGCTGGTAGCGGATCGGTCATCTGCATAAAGCGCCGCATAAGCGGCGTAGCATTCCTCCTTGATAGTTTGGGCACGCTGCAAGACCTGTCGCTCTTGCTGAAGCGACTCATCTTCCCCCGGCCGAACATCCGCACTTTCGATCTCGGAAATCTGGTACTCCAGCAACTCACATCGGCTTTGGGCCTTCTCCCCCGTGAGCGCGGTCAGCTTTTGAGCTTTACTATTCAGTTCTGCCACCTTGCCCTCCAGGTAATCGCGATCCTTGAGCAGGTGAGCATAGCTGTCTAAGATGTACAGTTGATGCTGTGGATTGAGCAGGGAGAGGTGCTCCATCTGGCTGTGGATGTCCATCAGGCGCTGCCCCAGATCGCGGAGTAGAGTTAGGGGGACTGCCTTGCCATTTGCTCTGGCGATGCTTCTGCCCTGCTCTTGCACTTCCCGTGACAGGATTAGGGTGCCATCGGGCTCAATCTCAATGCCAGCTTCCTGGAGCGCTGTTGTCAGGCTCTTGTAGTCTGGTGAAACCCAGAAGATGCCTTCAACGAAAGCGGTAGACGCTCCACTGCGAATCAATGTGGTTGAGGCTCTTCCCCCTAGCAGTAGACATAGCGCATCTACGAGAAGCGACTTGCCCGAGCCCTCTTCACCGCTCACGATGGTCAGCCCTGGCTTCAAAGCGATCCTGGTTTCTTCAATTACTGCAAGATTCTTGATGTACAGTTCAATCAGCATGGCGAAGCCCTCCTCATTCCTTATATGATTAGTTACACCGTTTTAAGCTAAATCTGTAATTCGCCTCGTGCAGCGAGCATATGTTCTATAGAACATATGTACCATAATAACCGTCTCGTGTCAACCTCTTAACCAATACTGATTTATGCTTGACATAGGTTGAGGGTTCTAGTATACTCAGCTTTTGGTGCCTAGGGCATTTTGTGAGGAGGGGCTTTGCCTACAATAAATCAGCTAGTTAGAAAAGGGCGGAAGAGCATCAAGAAGAAAGTCAAGGCGCCTGCCCTTCGCTTTACCTATAACACCCTGAAAAGTACAACTATACAGGGCAAGGGCTCTCCTCAGAAACGCGGAGTTTGCCTTCAGGTGAAGACGGTTACACCGAAGAAACCGAACTCCGCGTTGCGTAAGATCGCGCGAGTACGTTTAACAAATGGCATGGAAGTGACGGCCTATATACCAGGGGAAGGACACACCTTGCAGGAGCATTCGGTGGTGCTGATTCGAGGAGGAAGGGTCAAAGACCTTCCAGGTGTGCGATATCACATCATCCGTGGTGCTCTGGATGCTGGTGGCGTCGAGGGGCGCCGGCAGGGTCGCAGTCTGTACGGCACCAAGAGGCCCAAGTCGGGGCTTTAGGTGAGCAAACCTCAGGCTTGTGATAGGTGGCTGTAAGAGCTTCTAATTATTAGAAGCTCTTTGATTGAAAGGATGGTTTGGGGAGAGGAAGATGTCAAGACGAGCCAGAGCGGTTAAGAGAACGATAACTCCCGATGCCAAGTATCATAGCACGGATCTCGCTCGGTTTATCCACAAGGTTATGTTGGATGGTAAGAAGAGCAAGGCAGAGCATATAGTTTACGAAGCACTGGATTTAGTTGAGAGGGATTTGAAGAAGAACCCTATGGATGTCTTCGAGCAGGTACTGAAGAACGTCACCCCAGCGGTTGAGGTTAAACCTCGCAGGGTCGGTGGCGCGACCTATCAAGTGCCTATAGACATCAGGGGGGAGCGTCGTCTTACCTTAGCGATGCGCTGGTTACTGGCTTCGGCTAGGGCGCGCAAGGGCAAACCGATGGCGGAGAGGCTTGCAGCGGAGTTTATGGATGCATTTCGGGGGCAGGGAGCCACGATTAAAAAGCGGGAAGATACCCACCGGATGGCTGAGGCAAACAAGGCCTTTGTACACTACAGGTGGTAGCGAGGGTTGGCAATTTTGGTAGGACAGAAGAGTTGCTTGGCTGAGAGGGAGCGGGTTATGACGCGGGCACTGCCGCTGGAGCGGGTAAGGAATATCGGAATCATCGCTCACATTGATGCGGGAAAGACAACTGTCACTGAGATGGTCCTATACCACACTGGTCGAACCTACAAAGTGGGACAGGTGGATGAGGGTACAGCAGTGATGGATTGGATGGAACAGGAACGTGAGCGTGGGATCACTATTACTATGGCTGCCACTAGCTGTGAGTGGGCTGACCATCAGATCAATATTATCGATACTCCGGGTCATGTGGACTTCACAGCCGAAGTGGAGCGCAGCCTCAGAGTTCTCGATGGTGGAGTAGTGGTGTTCGACGCTTTAGCTGGGGTTGAGTCGCAATCGGAGACCGTTTGGCATCAGGCGGACAGCTATCGTGTTCCTAGGATATGCTTCATCAACAAGATGGACCGCATCGGCGCCGACTACTTTGGAACGATAGAGATGATTAAGGACCGCCTCAGGGCAAACCCCGTGCCGCTACAGATACCACTCGGCGCTGAGGCATCGTTTAAGGGAGTTATTGACCTTATAGAGGAAAGAGCCTGGGTTTTCCCTGAGAGTCGTGACGAGGAGCCTGTGGAGATACCTATACCAGAGGAATACCAAGAGATTGCTGCTGATTATCGTGAGAAGTTGATCGAGCAGGTTGCCGATAACGATGAGGCGTTGATGCATTCGTATATCGAGGGTGGGGTAATTGCTGTCCCAGAGATTAAGGCAGCACTGCGAAGGGCAACCCTGTCGATTAGAGTGGTCCCCGTGCTCTGTGGAAGCGCTGTGAGGAACAAGGGGATACAGCCTGTTCTTGATGCTATCGTCAATTACCTGCCTTCACCGTTGGATATACCTCCGGTTCAAGGCATTGATCCCAAGACGGGCAAAGATAGTTTTCGGGAAGCCAGCGATAACGCCCCCTTCGCTGCTCTGGCTTTCAAGATAGTCTCTGACCCCTTTGTTGGCCGTCTGGTCTATCTACGGGTCTATTCAGGTACAGTCCGTACTGGCTCACAGGTTCTTAATTCTGCCAGGGAGCAGAAAGAGCGGTTGGGGCGTTTGCTCCAGATGCATGCCAATCGACGGGAGGAGGTAGACGAGATAAGCTGCGGCGGGATCGTTGCTGTTGTTGGTCTCAAGAACACCTTTACCGGAGACACCATATGTGATCCTGCTAAGCCCGTTGTTTTGGAAGCGATCAAGTTTCCACAGCCTGTCATATCTGTTGCCATTGAGCCTAATACCAAGGCGGATCAGGATAGGATAGGCGATGCTCTAAGAAAGCTGGCGGACGAGGACCCCACCTTTAAAACTCGCTATGACCAAGACACCGGACAGACCATACTCTCGGGGATGGGAGAGCTTCACCTCGATATTATAGTCGATAGGTTGGTACGCGAGTACAATGTGAATGCCAAGATAGGTAAACCACAGGTTTCCTATAGAGAGACCATCACTGAATCTGTGCGCGTCGAGGGTAATTTCGTCAAGCAAACTGGTGGGCATGGACAGTACGGTAACGTCTGGCTTGAACTCGAACCCATGGAAAGAGGCGGTGGGTTCGAGTTCGTCAATAAAATCCCAGGTGGGGCGATACCTAAGCAGTATATTCCTGCTGTAGAGCGAGGTGTCAAAGAGGCGCTAGAGAGCGGTGTGATTGCTGGATACCCGGTAATCGATGTCCGCGTCATTGCCTTCGATGGTAGTTATCACCAGGTTGACTCCTCAGATATGGCCTTCAAGATGGCAGGAGCGATAGGGTTGAGGAAGGGTGTCAGGAAGGCCAACCCCGTGCTCCTTGAGCCGATAATGAAGCTCGAGGTAGCGACCCCGAAAGAGTTCTTGGGGGACATAATCGGCGATCTCAATGCCATGAGGGCTAGGGTTGAGGCTGTTGAGTTGCGGGCTTGGACGCATATAGTTCGTGGCTATGTGCCGTTGGCTGAGAGCTTTGGCTATGCGACTGATCTGAGATCGATAAGCCAGGGAAGGGCAACATATTCTATGGAGTTTCATCATTATCAGGAAGTCCCCAAGGAGCAGGCAGAGGAGATACTCGCCAAAGTGAGGAGCTAGATGCCGAAGCAGAAGATACGTATCAGGCTTAAAGCGTTTGATCACCGGATTCTGGATCAGTCCGCAGTACAGATTGTGGAGGCAGCGGAACGTACGGGGGCGGCGGTGGTGGGTCCTGTGCCCCTTCCCACTCACATAAAGAAATTCTGCGTAATACGCTCTCCGCATGTGGATAAGGATTCCCGGGAGCAGTTTGAGATTAGGACTCATAAGAGGCTAATCGATATCGTGGACCCTACTACGAAGACCATTGATGCTCTAACGACGTTGAACCTCCCCGCGGGTGTGGACATCGAGATAAAGCTCTAATTGGGTTATAGTAGATGATTAATGGACTCATCGGTCGAAAAATAGGCATGACGCAGGTGTTTACCGAAGGCGGCACTGTTAAAGCAGTGACCGCTATCGAAGCCGGTCCCTGTGCTGTGACGCAGATCAAGACCGATGCCAAGGAGGGCTATAGCGCAGTCCAGCTTGGCTTTGGTGAGGCGAAGCAGCTCAATTCTCCTGAGCGGGGGCATTTGGGGAAGCTAGATTTGGTCAAGCACTTGAGAGAGTTTAGAGTCAAGGATGTTTCTGATATAGACTTGGGACATCGGGTCGATGTTAGCTTGTTCCAGCCCGGTGACCTAGTGGATGTCAGAGGGATATCTAAAGGGAAGGGCTTTGCCGGTGGCGTCAAGCGCCATCACTTTGCTGGCGGCCCTAAGACCCATGGGCAGTCGGATCGCCATCGTGCTCCCGGTTCTATTGGGGCTGGCACCAGCCCCGGGCGGGTGCTCAAAGGGCAGAGGATGGCGGGGCATATGGGGAACAAAAGGGTTATGGTGAAGCGCTTGGAGGTAGTTGAAGCTGATCCAGATCGTAACCTGCTCTTGGTCAAGGGGGCAGTGCCTGGGGCCAGGAATGGGCTGTTGGAGATAAGGAAATCCGAGGTGCGCGGTTAGAAGTCGGGGGAGTTTTGCAGGTATCCGTACATAATACTGAAGGCCAGGTAATCGACCAGATCGAACTCGATGAGTCTGTCTTCGGCATACCACCGAACGAGCCGGTAGTTCACCAGGCGTTAGTGAGACAGAGGGCGAACTCTCGTTTGGGCACTGTCAAGACCAAGACCCGGAGCGAGGTATCGGGAAGCAGCCGCAAGTTGTTTCGCCAGAAGCACACAGGGTTTGCACGGGCTGGCACCAAGAGATCGCCGACACGCCGGGGCGGCGGGCGGGCTTTTGGTCCTCGTCCCCGAAGCTACCGGCAGGCTATGCCGAAGAAGATGAGACGTCTGGCACTGAGATGCGTCCTGTCAGCCAAAGTGGCGGATGGTGAGCTTTTGGTGATTGATTTATTTGGTCTGGAGCAGCCCACGACTAAGCGGATGATAGGCATTTTGAAAGCGTTAGGGGTCGAGTCTTCGGCTCTGCTTGTTACCAGTGAGCCAGATATGAATGTGGTCAAGTCTGCTCGCAATATTGAAAAAACAAAAACACTGCCCGCCAGTATGTTGAACGTTGTTGATTTGCTGTCGCATAAAGTGTTGCTTATGACCGTTGATGCAGTGCGTCGGGTTGAGGCTACATGGGGCAGGAAAGAAGTTGTCGCCGAGGCTCAGGTCTCTTAGGTGGTGATTATGCACAGCTACGAGGTATTACGCCGTCCGGTTATCACTGAGAAGAACACAATGCTTATTGAGCAGAACAAGTACACCTTTGAGGTGTCCCGAGATGCCAACAAGCCTCAGATTAAGGAGGCGGTGGAGAAGGCGTTTAAGGTCAAGGTGGCTTCGGTGAACGTGATGCATGTGCCGGGTAAGATGCGACGGGCTGGAAGACAGCGAGGGATGACCTCATCTTGGAAGAAGGCAGTGGTTACCTTAGAGCCCGGGAATAAGATCGAGCTCTTTGAAGGCGTGTAGTTATGAAGTTGTATGAAATTTGTCTAAGGGAGAGCGACCTTGGCACTTAAGATATATCGCCCCACTTCTCCGGGACGGAGGGGCATGATTGGTGCCGATTTCTCTGAGATTACCAAGAGTAAGCCGGAGAAGTCTCTGCTCTTGCCTTTGAAGAAGAAGGCGGGTAGGAGCAATCAGGGGAGGATAACAGTGCGCCACCGAGGCGGTGGAGCCAAACGACGGTTTAGGATTATTGATTTTAAGCGGAATAAGTTCGGGATTCCAGGTAAAGTAGCCTCCATTGAGTATGACCCCAATCGCTCGTCGAATATCGCTCTGATCTATTATGCTGATGGGGAGAAGCGTTATATTTTGGCTCCTCTCGGCCTTAAGGTAGATGCTACCATCTCTTCTGGCAAGGATGCGGAAGTAAAGCCCGGCAATGCCTTACCGTTGAAGCTGATTCCGCCAGGCACTGCGGTCCACAATATCGAGCTATACCGAGGTCGGGGAGGGCAGATGGTGCGTAGCGCTGGGGCCTCCGCTCAGGTTATGGCTAAAGAGGCTGGTTATACTCTGGTAAGGTTACCTTCAGGGGAACTCCGTCGGGTCGATGGGGAGTGCCTTGCTACTGTGGGGCAGGTGGGAAACATCAACCATAGCAATATCAATCTGGGCAAGGCAGGCCGCAAGAGACTTATGGGGTGGCGGCCTCAAGTGCGGGGTTCGGCGATGTCGCCCCGTGATCATCCGCATGGTGGTGGAGAGGGACGGTCGCCCATTGGACATCCTGGGCCCAAGACCCCCTGGGGTAAGCCGGCGTTGGGTTATAGGACAAGGCGCAATAAGCGCAGCAATAGACTAATCCTGAGGCGAAGGAAATAGCACCCTAGGAGGTCAAAAAAAGTGTCGAGGTCGACTAAGAAGGGCCCTTTCGTTGATGCCAAGCTGCTCAAGAAGGTAGAGGTGCTCAATCGGACTGAGTTGAAAGCAGTGATCAAGACTTGGTCGCGGGCATCGACAATCGTTCCGGAGATGATCAGTCTCACTATTGGGGTGCATGATGGCAGGAGACATGTCCCTATCTTTATCACTGAGAATATGGTGGGCCATAAACTGGGGGAGTTTGCCTCTACCAGGACCTATAGAGGGCATTCTGCCAAGTCGGAGAGGGTAACCCGAGTAAGGAAGACCCCGACAACAGGGAAGAGATAGGCTCTTTTAAGCGAGGATCGACGAAGTGGAAGTAGTAGCAAGCGCAAGGCAGGTAAGGATATCGCCGCGAAAGGTACGCTTGGTGCTGGACACGGTGCGAGGTAAGAAGGTGGATGAAGCCTTGACTATACTAGGCTTCTTACCTACACCAGCAGCCCGAACTGTCGCCAAGGTAGTCAAATCGGCAGTTGCCAATGCCGAAAATAATTTCCAAATGGTGCCAGCGCAATTGAGAATCGTTAAAACTTTTGCCGATAAAGGACAAACCCTGAAGAGATACCGTGCCGGCGCTCGGGGCAGGGTAAATCCTTTTCACCGCCGCTTTAGCCATATTATCGTTATTGTAGAGGAGGACTGATTGGGACACAAGGTTCACCCTTATGGTTTCAGGATTGGCATAATCAGGGACTGGCGTTCCCGCTGGTATGACGAGAAGCATTACGCTCAGTTGGTGCACGAAGACATAGATATTCGCCGCATTATCTTTTCCAATTACAGAGAGGCTGGCGTTTCTCAGGTTGAAATCGAGCGCAAAGCGAATGAGGTCACGGTTACTGTTCATACCGCGAGACCTGGTGTTGTTATTGGCCGTGGTGGACAGAGGGTAGATGAGTTGAGGCTCCTTTTGGAGAATCACACGGGCAAGAAGGTCCGCCTCAATATTCAGGAGATCAGAGAACCTGAACTTGATGCCACGCTGGTTGCCCAAAATATTGCTGAACAGCTCAGGAGACGCGTATCTTATCGCAGAGTAGTCAAGCAGTCTATTTCCAGGACCATGCTAAGGGGAGCCAAGGGCGTAAAGATAAAGTGCTCGGGGAGGCTTGGTGGGGCGGAGATCGCCCGTCAGGAGGTTGGACATGAAGGGAGTGTTCCACTGCACACTTTGAGGGCCGATATAGACTACGGCTTTGCTGAGTCTCTCACTGCTATGGGGCTTATTGGGATCAAAGTCTGGATTTACAAGGGGGATATTCTCCCTGAAGCCAAGTTGGTGGTGGAGGAAGTGGTTGAGGGGGAGGAGAAGGGGATATTCGAGGCAAGTGAAGAATAGCGTTGGTGAGAGATGCTACAGCCAAAGCGAGTAAGATATCGTAAAGCACATAGGGGTCACCGCCGGGGCAAGGCGCAAGTGGGCAATAGCGTAGTCTTTGGTGATTTCGGGCTTCAGGCGCAGGAGTCGGCCTGGATTACTAGCCGCCAGATTGAGGCAGCGCGGCGTGCTATTGTTCACAGCGTCAAAAGGGGAGGCAAGGTTTGGATTCGGATTTTCCCGGATAAGCCTGTAACCACGAAGCCAGCTGAGACCAGGATGGGTAGTGGCAAGGGCTCTCTCGACCATTGGGTGGCGGTGGTCAAGCGAGGCAGGATCATGTTCGAGATATCCGGAGTTAAAGAGGATGTAGCTCGGGAAGCAATGCGCTTAGCTTCGCATAAACTTCCAATCCACACCAAGTTCGTTGGTCGAGAGATTTTAGCTGAAGTATCTTCGTAGCTGGTGATGCTAATGATGATTGATAAGATCAGAGCGCTGAAACCGAAGGAGCTGTCCAAGCAACTTGAAGACGCCCATCAGGAGTTGTTTAACCTTAGGTTTCGACTTTCCACCAGGCAACTGGCAAATTATAGCGAGATACGCAAAACGAAGAAGAAGATTGCCAGGGTTAAGACAATAATGCGGGAACGGGAGCTCGGCAGGGGATAGCTATGGAAAAGAAGAAAATCCGTGTTGGTCGGGTGCTAAGCAATAGGATGGATGAGACAGTGGTGGTAGAGGTGGAGACCCGGCGTCAGCATCCGCGCTATAAGAAGATCGTCAGATACAAGGCAAACTTCAAAGCTCATGATGAGGGCAACATTTGTGGTATCGGTGATCAGGTGCGGATAGTTGAGACACGACCTTTATCTAAGGATAAAAGGTGGCGAGTGGCCGAGGTCTTGACTAAGGCAGAGATCGTTGAGGTCAAGCCTGAGGAGATAGAGTAGGCGATGATCCAGCCGCAAACCAGGCTCAAGGTAGCGGACAACTCTGGTGCCAAGAAGATCATGTGTATCAATGTACTTGGGGGCACGAGGAGGAGATATGCCGGGGTGGGCGATATTATAGTAGCCGCGGTGAAGGAGGCAACTCCTGGAGCAGCGGTGAAGAAGGGTGATGTCGTTCGTGCTGTTGTCGTCCGTACTGCCAAAACGTATGGGCGCCCTGATGGCACATATATCAGGTTCGATGATAATGCAGCGGTAGTCCTTGATGATAGGGGCAATCCTAAAGGCAGTCGCATCTTTGGCCCCGTGGCTCGTGAACTCAGGGACAAGAATTTCATGAAGATCATTTCCCTAGCGCCTGAGGTGCTATGATGAACATTCGCAAGAATGATGAAGTGCTGGTGATAAGGGGCGACGATCAAGGGAAAAAAGGAAAAGTGCATCGTTGCATTCCCCGAGAGAATCGGATTCTTGTGGAAGGGGTTAACATGGGCAAGCGCCATATGAAACCCCGGGCGAATATTAAGCAAGCAGGGATCATTGAGCGTGAGGCACCGATACATTTATCCAAAGTGATGCTGATATGCAGTAAGTGTCATAAACCCACTCGTGTCGGGTTTCGTGTCTTGGATAACAAGAGCAAGGTGCGTGTGTGTAAGGAATGCGGCGAGGTAATTGACTAGTGTCTAGGCTCAAAGAGATATATCGGCGTGAGATCATGCCCGCGATGATGAAAGAGCAGGGGTACAAGAATCCGATGCAGGTGCCCCGGTTAGACAAGATCGTGCTTAATGTCAGCTTGGGTGAGGCCATTCAAAACCAAAGGGCTTTGGAGGGGGCCACAAATGATATTACCTTGATCACAGGGCAGCGCCCGGTGATTACCCGTGCCAAAAGACCAATCGCATCTTTCAAGTTGCGAGCTGGTATGGCCATCGGGGTGACGGTTACCCTCCACGGTGAACGTATGTATGAATTCTTCGACCGATTGGTGAATGCTGCCTTGCCCCGCGTGCGTGATTTTCAGGGCGTACCGAGGAAGGCATTCGACGGGCAGGGGAATTACACTCTTGGTATTAAGGAGCAGATTATCTTCCCTGAGATCGACTACGACAAGGTAGACAAGATTCGTGGGTTCCAGGTCTCTGTTATCACCACCGCGCGAACTGATGAGGAGGGCAGGAGGCTTCTAGAGTTGATGGGTGTACCTTTTAGTCAGCAGTAGGTTGGGAGAAGAGATGGCTAAAGTATCGAAAATCGAAAAATCAAAGCGCACTCCAAAGTATCCGGTAAGGCACCGCAATCGCTGTAAACTATGTGGACGCCCTCGCGCCTACATACGTCAGGCTGGATTATGTCGAATTTGCTTCAGGAAGATGGCTCTTGAGGGTCTGCTTCCTGGGGTTAGAAAATCGAGTTGGTGATCTATTATTGAGGGATTGATATGAGTCTCAGTGATCCGATAGCTGATATGTTGACTCGAATACGCAATGCTGTCATTGCTAGGCATGAGGTTGTTCTCGTCCCTGCATCCAGGGTCAAGATATCGATTGCCAAGGTGCTGAAGGAAGAGGGTTTCATTAAGGACTATGAGGTGCTAAAGGGCAATACCCCGCAGAGGGTAATCAAGATTCATCTTAGCTACTACACCACAGGGAAAAAGCAAACGGTGGTGAATGGACTGCAGCGTGTGAGCAAGCCCAGCCTGAGAGTCTACTGTGGGAAGGGCGAGATTCCCAGGGTATATGGGGGGCTTGGCGTAGCCATATTATCAACTTCTAAAGGGATTCTGCCCGGACAGCAAGCGTGGAGGAGGGGTTTGGGTGGCGAGGTGCTGTGCTACGTGTGGTAGCCCGGGTGCGAGATAGAAATGTCCAGAGTAGGAAATAAGCCAATTACTGTGCCTCCTGGGGTAGAAGTGTCCCTTGAGGGCGATAAGGTGACGGTAAATGGGCCCAAAGGTGAACTCTGCCGCTCCTTCCATCAGGATATGAGTATTTCCTTGGAGGACGGCGTCCTCACCGTGTCAAGGCCGACAGATAACCGAATCCATCGTTCATTACACGGTTTTACTAGGAGTGTGCTCGCCAATATGGTTGAGGGAGTGAGTCAGGGCTTTAGGAAGAACCTCGAACTCCATGGGGTGGGTTACCGCGTCCAGAAATCTGGAGACACTCTCATGATTCAGGTAGGGTATTCTCGGCCTGTCGAGATCACTCCTCCCGAGGGTATAGAGGTTGTTAGTGACGCTCCGAATCAGATCAGCGTCTTGGGTATAGAGAAGGAACTGGTGGGGGAATTTGCAGCCCAAGTTCGGGCGGTACGTCCTCCTGATCCTTATTTGGGGAAAGGGATCAGATATGCTGGCGAGCAAATTCGACGTAAGGCAGGAAAAGCAGGTAAGCTGGGTAGAAGGAAGTAGCAGGCATGGCTCGTGATAGGAGAGAAGCGCTAAAGAGACGACATGCCCGGGTAAGGCGGAAGATCAAGGGTACCTCTGACCGCCCCCGGCTTAGTGTTTCTCGCAGCCTCAATCATATCTATGCTCAGGTTGTAGATGATAGTTTGGGGCGGACACTTGCCTGCGCGTCGACCCTGGATGCGGAGATAAAAACTGATTTGGAGAACAAAACCAAGGCGGAACAGGCGAAATTGGTGGGGAGCTTGGTTGCTAAGCGGGCTCAGAACAAGGGAATAAACCAGGTTGTCTTCGACCGCGGGGGATACAAGTATCATGGCAGGGTGAAGGCTTTGGCCGATGGCGCCCGCGAATTGGGATTGAGGTTTTAGGATTATGGAACAGATGGAGAGGATAGATGCCAGGGATTTGAACCTCAGCGAGAAGCTGATTAACATTAATCGCGTGGCAAAGGTTGTAAAGAGAGGGCGGAGATTTAGCTTTAGTGCGCTGGTGGTAGTTGGTGATGGCGAGGGTCATGTGGGTGCTGGGTTGGGCAAGGCGAGAGAGGTGCCGGCAGCGATTCGCAAGGGTGGTGCCATTGCTAGGAGGAATCTGATCGAGGTACCAATGGTGGAAGGCACTATTCATTACAAGATAGTGAGCAAGTTTGGAGGGGCAAAGGTAATGTTGAAGCCAGCGGCACCAGGTACTGGAGTCATTGCCGGTGGTGGAATAAGAGCTACCGTTGAGGCTGCGGGTATTAAGGACATAGTGACCAAATCCATGGGCAGCTCCAACCCGCTAAACGTGGTCAGAGCTACCATGCTTGCCCTAGGGCAACTGAAGGATCCCAAACAAGAGGTGGCAAGGAGAAAGTCGACTGTTGCAGGTGGTGAGAGATCCAGTGGCTAAACTGCGCGTAACTTGGAAGAAAAGTGCTATCGGCTACAACAAAGGGCAACGCATGACCCTTAAGGCCTTGGGCTTTCGCTCGCTGAACCAGACCATCGTACATAGCGACTCGCTAGCGGTCCGTGGCATGCTTAACAAGGTGAGACACCTGGTGCAGGTGGAAGAGGTCTCTGAGGAGTGAGAGATGAGGCAACATGATCTTGGGCCAAAGGCAGGGTCAAAACATGGCAGAAAGCGGGTCGGTCGCGGCGATGGCAGTGGGCATGGTACTTATTCTTGCCGGGGTTGCAAAGGGCAAAAGTCGCGCTCTGGTGGGGGCGTGGGGCTACGATTTGAGGGTGGCCAGACTCCTTTGGTTAAGCGCTTGCCCGCCCAACGGGGCTTCACCAATATTTTCAAGACCGATTATGCGTTAGTGAATCTGCATCGGTTGCGAATTTTCGAGGAAGGCATAGAGGTTACGCCGCAGAGACTTCTTGATGCCGGACTGGTATCTTCGCTTAAGAAACCGATCAAGGTCCTCGGCGATGGTGAGCTTCAACATCCCCTCGTGGTAAGAGCTAATAAATTCAGTCAAACCGCAAAGAAGAAGATAGAAGCCTCTGGTGGAAAAGCGGAGGAGATTTAGGGGATAGCGGGGAAAATGAGACAGGCACAAACCAGTCAAAAGCCCAAGTTGCTTCAGGCCATGATAGATGCCTTTAGCCTCCCTGACCTGAGGCGGAAGCTACTTTTCACCCTCGCCATGCTGATCGTCTTTCGTTTCGTAACCCATGTTCCTGTTCCTGGAGTTGACAGTGGTGCACTCAGAGATTTGTTTGAAACCAATGCTCTTTTGGGCATGCTTGACCTGTTCAGCGGGGGGGCGATGAGGTACTTGAGCATTGCCGCGATGGGTGTTTACCCTTATATCACGGCTTCAATTATCATGCAGCTCTTAGTTCCGGTCATACCCCGCCTAAGTGCGCTTTCCCGGGAGGGGGAAGAGGGACGCCGGAAGATCAATCAGTATACCCACTGGCTGATGGTGCCTATGGCCTTGCTCCAGGGCTATGGGCAGCTGGTTTACTTCCAGAGTCAGGGTGTCTTTCAGGAGGGGGTAAAGATTGGGCTGACGGGTGACGCGTTACTACCCACAGCGGCTATGCTGTTTTCATTGGTTGCAGGTACGGTTTTCCTTGTGTGGCTGGGTGAGCGTATAACCGAGAACGGAATCGGCAATGGTATATCTATTATAATCTTTGGTGGCATCGTCGCTGGCTTGCCCGCTAATATCTGGCGGAGTTGGGAGACTGCTCACTTTGGAGGCTTGCTCACGCTGGTTGGCCTCCTGATAGCGATCGCTTTCTTCATAGTGTTTGTCAACGAGGCGGTGCGCCGAATCCCTGTCCAGTATTCACGAAGCCTGTTTCGAGGCGGTAAGATGTACCGGCAGTCGGGGGGGACCCATATCCCGATCAGGGTGAACTCTGCGGGGATGATCCCGTTGATTTTTGCCTACGCGATTCTAATGTTTCCGTCAGTGATAGCTAGCTACTTCGGGTCTACCTATATTCAAGAGTTATTAGGCGTGGAGGGGTATCTCTACTGGGTGATTCTGTTTTTCCTTGTCATCGGATTCACTTTCTTCTATACTATGGTGATTTTCCAGCAGCAGAACTTGGCCGAGACCTTGCAGAAACAAGGAGGATTTGTCCCGGGTATCCGCCCTGGGCGTCCTACTGCTGAATATCTAAATAAGGTAATTACCCACATTACTTGGGGAGGGGCGTTTTTCTTGGCCCTGGTGGCAGTGGCGCCTCTGTTGTCGCGTTGGCTGGTCGGCGGTGCTGCAAGTACCAACCTTATGCTTATCTCCGCTGCTGGTCTCTTGATCGTCGTGGGCGTAGTTCTGGATACTATGAGGCAGATCGAGGCGCAGCTTCTGATGCGGCAGTATGAAGGCTTTATAAAATGAGCAACGAAGGACAGTTGCACGTGATTCTTCTAGGAGCCCCCGGGGCGGGCAAAGGAACTCAAGCGGTTCTAATCGCTCAAAGGCTGGGGCTGGCTCATATTGCCTCTGGCGATCTTTTTCGGCAGGAGCAAAACAGTGGCAGCGAGTTGGGAGAAATCGCCAGGTCCTATATGGAAAAGGGCTTGCTTGTTCCCGATGAGGTAACTGTTAAGATGATTCTTGGCAGGATCACTGATCCTGACTGTGCCAAGGGTATTCTGTTGGATGGTTTTCCCAGAACGCTGGAGCAGGCAAAGGCATTGGATCAGGCGTTGACAGAGCAAGGCAAGGGCATTGATTTGGTATTGTACATTAAGGTCTCCAATGAGGAACTTCTAATGCGCCTGAGCGGACGCTGGATTTGCCGCAACTGCCAAGCGCCTTATAACGTTGTTGAGTTGCTGCCGAAGGTATCGGGTAAATGTGATCATTGTGGGGGTGAGCTTTATCAGCGTCCCGATGATAAAGAGGAGACAGCGAGAAAGCGGCTCGATGTCTATTTTGCCCAAACTATGCCTCTTATAGAGTACTATACGGAGGCAGGCAAGTTGGTGGAGATTGATGGCGGGAAGGCGATCGAGGCGGTCGGCGAGGATCTGATTGCGGCTATCGGTGTAAGGATTGGCCGATGATCCAGATTAGACATGAGATGGGCATAATACTGAAATCGCCGCGGGAAATCACTCAAATGCGGGGTGCAGGTCGGGTGGTGGCGGCTGTTCTTGAGGAGGTAGGCAAAAAGGTAAGGCCAGGGATAACCACTGCGGAACTGGATGATATTGCAGTCAGTGAAGTGAAAAAACGCGGGGCTGAAGCCTCGTTTAAGGGATATCGTGGTTTTCCAGCGTCGATCTGTACATCGGTGAATGAGGAAGTAGTTCATGGCATACCTGGAAGCCGAGTGCTTCAGGAGGGCGAGATAATCGCACTGGATTTCGGAGCTTTGATGAACGGCTTTCATGGCGATGCTGCGGTAACGGTAGGAGTAGGGAAGATAAGCACCGAGGCTCAGAAGATAATCGATGCTACTCAGGGTGCGTTGCAGGCGGGTATTGCTGCCGCCAGAATCGGTGCTAGATTAGGAGATGTATCGGCGGCGATCCAGTCCTATGCTGAAGCCAGAGGGTTCTCTGTGGTAAGGGAGTATGTGGGTCATGGCATCGGCCGGGAACTACACGAAGACCCTCAAGTCCCCAATTTTGGTGTCACTGGCGAGGGGCCTGTACTTCAGAAGGGCATGACCATGGCTCTGGAGCCCATGCTCAATGCTGGGGGGTGGCGCACCAGCGTGGCTGAGGATAAGTGGACGGTGGTTACCGCTGATGGTAGACTTTCTGCTCACTTCGAGCATACAATTGTGATTGATGAGAATGGGCCAGGGATACTAACTAAACTCTAGGATTCTCTAGAAGGGGTGATCTGGAAGCAGTGTCAAAAAAGGAAGCTATCGAGGTTGAGGGGACAGTGATTGAGCCTTTACCTAATGCCATGTTTCGTGTGGAGCTTGCCAATGGGCACAATGTTCTGGCGCATGCTTCGGGGAAGATGAGGCTTCATTTCATAAGGATACTGCGGGGTGATAGGGTCTTGGTGGAACTCTCGCCGTACGACCTGTCACGAGGAAGGATCACCTATCGCTTTAAGTAATAACCTGAAACGATTAAAGAGTGTGTACGATGAAAGTGAGAGCTTCGGTTAAAGTTCGCTGCGAAAAATGCAAGATTGTTAAGCGCAAAGGCGTGGTTAGGGTTATTTGCTCTAATCCAAGACATAAACAAAGGCAAGGCTAGTCTTTCTTAGGAGGGGTGATGGCGCGTATTGCTGGTGTCGATATACCTAAGGATAAGAGGGTGGAGGTATCGCTGCGCTATATCTTCGGTATTGGCTCTACCTCGAGTCGAAGGATACTTGAGCAGACGGGAATCAGCCCGGATGTCAAAGTCAGGGATCTCACTGATGATGAGGTAAACCGCATACGCGAGGTCATTGACAAGGGATATAGAGTAGAAGGTGATCTCAGGAAGGAAATTAATTTCAACATCAAACGGTTTATCGATATTGGATGCTATCGTGGTTTTAGACATCGTCGGGGACTGCCGGTGCATGGTCAACGAACTAAGACGAATGCTCGCACCAAGCGTGGGGCCCGTAAGACGGTAGCTGGTAGAGGCAGGCGCCGTGGCGTGTCCAAGAAGTAAGCGGAGGTGACCAATGGCTAGGAGGAAACCAAGCAGGCTCAAGAAGCGGGAGAGGAAAGCGATTCCGCGTGGGCGTGCCTATATCCAGTCTACCTTTAACAATACCATAATCACCCTTACTGATCCCCAGGGCAATGTCATAGCTTGGGGCAGTTCGGGCACTGCCGGGTTTAAGGGGTCGCGCAAGGGTACTGCCTATGCTGCCCAAAGAGCAGCTGAAGCTACGGCGAGGCGGGGGATGGAACACGGCTTGCGCCAGGTCGATGTCTATGTCAGAGGGCCCGGAAGCGGGCGAGAGGCGGCGATTCGTACCCTTCAGGCTGCAGGTCTCGATATCACCAGCATTAGGGATGTAACACCAATTCCTCACAATGGCTGCCGTCCGCCGAAGAGGAGACGGATATAAAGGAGGTTTGAGATGGCCCGTTATACAGGGCCGGCTTGTCGGGTTTGTCGGCGTCACGGTGAGAAGCTGATGCTAAAGGGTGCTAGGTGCTTCACGCCTAAGTGCTCTGTAGTGCAGAGGCACAATCCTCCGGGGGAGCATGGTAGTGTTGTTCGTCGCAAGGTTTCTGAGTATAGCCTGCAGCTAAAGGAGAAACAAAAGGCGCGTCATATCTACGGTGTACTTGAACGCCAGTTTCGGAGGCATTTGGCTGAGGCCGAGCGGCTTCCTGGTCTAAGTGGGGAGAACCTTTTGCGGATATTGGAGATGAGACAGGACAACGTAGTCTACCGATTGGGCTTCGCTGAATCGCGGCGCCAGGCGAGGCAACTGGTGCAGCACGGACACATCACTATTAACGGGCGCGTGACTGATATACCGTCGTGCCATGTCAAGGAGGGGGATGTCATCGCTTGGAAGGAAGGAAGCCGCAAAACCGTTCCATATCAGATGGCTGCCCAGGAGATAGAGGGTAAATTGATCCCGAGCTGGCTGAGTTTAGATAGTGGCAATCTCTCGGGACAGGTGCTTTCGGCTCCATCGCGTAGCGATATCGAAACTGCTATTGATGAGCGGCTCATCGTGGCATTCTACTCAAGATAGATTCTCATTTGTTTTTCTGAGGAGGTAACGTGTTACTGGAGGACATAGTTCCCGAGATAGAATGTGCTGAGAGCTCCGAGAATTACGGAAGGTTTGTTGTTGAGCCCTTGGATCCTGGCTTCGGGGTCACCTTGGGCAATAGCCTGCGCCGTGTGCTCCTCAGTTCGCTTCTAGGGGCAGCGGTAACTGCGGTGAAGATCGAGGGGGTGCAACACGAATTCACTACTATCCCCCATGTCAAGGAAGACGTTATAGAGTTTCTGCTCAATGTAAAGGAACTGCGGCTCAAGGCTTTCTCCGAGCGGTCGGGGAGATTGTTTCTTGAGGTCAAAGGTGAGGGGACTGTTTGCGCTGGCGACATTAAGCCCTCTGCTGATTTCGAGGTGGTAAACCCTGAACTGCACCTGGCTACGCTTGATTCGCCGGATGCTTTTCTGGACGTTGTGCTTTACGTGGAACAGGGCAAGGGGTACGTGCCTGCTGGCAGGGGTGATGGTTTGCCGCTCGGTGTCATCCCGGTAGATGCTATTTATGCCCCGGTGCGCAGGGTGAATTACAG
>DAOUTY010000183.1 GCA_030668425.1 Chloroflexota bacterium | reverse complement strand
GGTACGCACAGATTATAGCACACGCAATCTCGGGGGATGCCACTTGGCTGTCTGAACATCCAGGCATCTAAGTGCCCTGATAGCGAATAACCCACCATCCTCCCTCTCCCATCAAGGGAGAGGAGGCGAATTTGCCCGCTTTCGCCTATTGCTATATCATAGGCGCTGGCGAATTCTGTCCACCGATACATAGAGCCATTTAAACAGTGAAGTAAGAGGAGGCCGATGGACTGGGAGGAACTTTTCCCTATTATCATGGTGCTCCTGTTTGCGTTTGGGCTGCCCCTGCTTATAAGCAACTTGAGGAAGGGCAAGCAGAAGAAGTTAGATGAACTCTATCAGCACTTTCCAGGTATAGGAGTAAAGGCATCCCTCCTGGAAAAGGAAAACGCACAGGAGAAGGTAGGACAAAAACGCTCCTGGGGAGAGAAAGTCGAGGGCGGCATTGAAATAGAGGACAGGAACATCGATTCCATAATTGTCGTCAGCGCTTCCAGCCAGTATGGATCGACTTATTACCTCAACCATCTAGTAACGAGCCCCAGCTCGACAGGAAGAGAAGACACTAAGAAAACAACGATGGTCAGGAAAAAAAGTCCGCCAATATGGGGAAAGGTTATAGACATCGAGTGGAGGGGTGACCCCTACCTGGTTCAAAGATTGAACTTCGACTATCAGCTGAAATACAAGCTGTTGCAAGCTAGTCCGACCCCACTCAAGGGAAACATCTCAATTCATCAAGAGCCCAAGCACGGCTATACCAGGATCAGGACTGACTACCAACTGCCTTCGTCCGATTTATTCGAAGCGATTGATACCATCGCCAGGCACGTCAAATCGGGGACGTAGCGCAAGAGAAAGTCAGGGCTAAAAAGGAGCAACTATGCTAAGCTGGGAGAAGAAGCTGTCGGGGATAGACATCGGGCAGGAATCGTTCCATACATGCTTCGGCTGCGGCCGGGACAACCCCGTCGGCCTCAAGCTCGAATTCATACAGGATGGCAGCGAAGCCAGGAGTGAGTTCACCATCAGCAAGCTCTACGAGGGTTGGAACGGATTCGTACACGGCGGCATATTATGCACTATTCTCGACGAGGCTATGGCATATACATTCTTTCCCAAAATAAAGGGGGTTACCGCCAAGGCTGAATTCAGGTTCAGGCGACCAGCCCCTGTGGGCGTTCCGATGGTGGTTACCGCCAGGCTGGTCAGGAAAACGAGGAAGCTTCTCACCACACACGCTACGATAACCTTCAAAGATGGCACGGTGGTGGCCGAAAGCAGCGGCCAGGCCTACGTTGTCAACTCCAAACAGGGCTGATCACTCCAGAGAGGGGGGGTCATCTTGCGCCTCGGCTGTGAGCGCTTATTCAATAGGATTCGTAGAACTCCTGGGGTTTTGTTGCAGCGTCGACTATGGCCCATATCCAAATAGCGATATTCGGAGCAAAGAATATGAGCCAGGTCCAGAACGGATTGAAGACGGTCAGATTTAAACCCAGGCCCAGCCAGAATTTCCAGGCATCTTTTCTATAAGTATAGAGCCAGGTCCAGAACGCCAGAAAGACCGCAAGCAGGATTGCCACCGTCTTGTCTTTGGGGGAAGAAATCCCTTCTCTTCGGACACGGACACCGCAGTTCATACATATCTCGGTGTCCTTCTTTATCACAGAGCCGCAGCTCCGGCAGTACATCTCATCCGGTCCCGCAACCTGTCGTTCCTCCATTTTTCACCTCATCGCTACCAGCTTGGGCTCCGTATCCACAGCAAGTGCGAAATCTTCATGCTCGCCGCTTGTATCAAAGCAGATTGAGGTTCATCAAGCCTCTTCGAGAGGATAAAACTCCTTGCTCGATATAGCTATCAAAATCAGCGCTGCTATTCCCAGCGGACACATGGAGAACACTGAGCAAACTCCACCGACAACCGCCAGCGGGAAGTTCTTCCGCATAATCGCATAGCTCGAGCCCACTATGGTCACAATTCCCAGAGCGAGCAGTAGTATTCCAATACCTATCGGGGCCCACTCAGCCCCATCGACCCCACCATTTGCGGTAGCGCCAACGGAGATCAACACAATTCCGGCGATAAGAGGAGCAACCCCGGTAATTACGCCGAAGATCCCACCCACAAGGGGTTTAGCTGTAGGCCCTCCCTCTGTTTTCGAAACGACACCCCTTCGAACTCGCACGCCGCAGTGCACGCAAATCTCGGCCTCTTTCTTTATGATGGCACCACAGCTCGTACAATACATCTCACCTTCCCTGGGCACCTGCTTCTCAGCCTCCATTTTCACCTCCTCAGATTCAAAGAACGCGCGTTGCTAGACATCCCTAAATGCGCGTCAGGTCTCGATCCAATATCCCTGGTAAGCATTGTAAACGATTTGTCAACCAGCTTCCAACTTCGTCTACATCGCCCGCCTCCTGTTCAACGCATCCTTTTAACCCACCATGTCAGCCAGACGAAATGAAATACGGAGAAGGTCATCACCAATGCCGCGGGCATCGCAGCCCTGGGATCGAAAAAGATAAGTGCAATAGCCCCGGCCAGACCGTCGTTCTTCCTCGTGCCTAACAGCATAAAGCTAATCCTGTCCATCTTCTGCACACCCAGACGCCTTGATATCCGGTTGATCACCTCGGCGAGGACAAACGTGCCGGTAAAAGCGACAACCGATACCAGCAGTAAAGTGCCGGGCTCCTGCAGGAACACATCACGATTCAGCCCGACCATGGTATAAATGACCAGGAAGAAACCCCAGTTCACCACTGGGTTCCTCCATCTCTCCACGGTCGACATTATGCGAGTACGCCGTAAGATCCTGGAGACTACAATCGGAGCAGCTATCAGCTCGCCGAGTACTATTAGCAGCCTCGTGGGCTCGATAAAGTTCGCCCCCAGGAACAATATGCAAATCAACGGGGTGACGGCCAGCGCCACAGTGTATGCGGCTACATTGCCTACCAGCGAATACTTGGTGTTCCCGCCTAGGAGATAGGTGATCGGTATCACGGCGACCGCGGGAGGCACTGCGGCAACCAGCACGAAGCCAGTACGCAGGTCGGCATCGCTGATAATCAGGGATGACAGGCCCACATAAACACCACTCAGGACAACGAAGTTCAGTATCAGAGCCAGCAAGACAGGAAACAATATCTTCTTCAAATCGAGGAATACCCTGGAAGAAACATCCAAAATGGAAATAGTCATGATCAGGGCCAGCACAGGCACCAGCGCAGGTTCCGTGTAAGAAGCGCCCCCGCCGAACGCTATAGCAACAGCAAGGGCAAGCATGAAGATAAAACTGTTGTTTTCAAGAAGTCCCCGGATACGGCTGTCAAGAGACACGTAAAATCACCCCTGTGTTTCACGATTTACCGGGAAATGGCTCCACCGCAGGATGGCAGGGAAGTAACCCGCTACAGTCAACTCATGGTGTACTTTGACCCTATGGCAATGTAGACTCATCTGTGCTCACTGTCAATGCCTGCATCACGGGACTAAGACCACAATGAACGGTTGCGGCTTTACATAATGCATGAATGGCGGCCTCGCGCCATAGGATTCGTCGCGCGACAAGTACCTTCCACGCCCAACTTGACAACTCTCTGACCAACCTGTTACACTGCTTTCACTGACCGACTAGTCGGTCAGTTTATAAAACCAAAGCTGCCAAGATGGAACCACCTGTCAAAAGGAAGGACATTCCACCCCAACGCCGTGAGCAGATACTCACTGCCGCAGCAGAGCTTTTCTCCCACAGCGGCTACCACGGCGTCACCGTCGACGCCATCGCCCAGCGAGCTGGAATCAGCAAGGGCAACCTGTACTGGTATTTCAAATCCAAGCAGGAGATATTCCGGCTACTTACCGACTATGCCGTCGGGCGGCTTTTCTCGCCTGTGCTGGAGGTGATGCTGACCGATGTGGAACCGCGCGAGAGGCTGAGATCCCTTGCCAGGAGCTGCCTCCGTGCCGCCGAGGCCGACCCTGAAGCCATGCACCTTATGTGGCAAATCGCAACGCAACCGGAACTGAAAGACCTGGTATCCCCGGAGTTCTTCATGTGGATCAACCCCTTTATCGACTACCTTACGCAACTTTTTACCCAGTTGGG
>DAOUTY010000070.1 GCA_030668425.1 Chloroflexota bacterium | reverse complement strand
TGCATGGCTTCTTTTACACGCCGACCTGGATTTGTTGAAATAGTTAAGTCTGGTATATATAATAGGTCTTGGGTAAAGAAAACTGGGGGCTAACATTCCCGGAATTCATTAACCATCCTTCTTCATAGGGCTACACTTGGTAGCCCTATGGTGCAAAGTGTCAGCGTTCCATAAAGAAGTAGTACTGAGCCACAAATGCTTGAGCGATTTCGTGAAGTCAACAACACCTTCCCCAAGACATCCGAGATTCTGGAGCACAAGGGCAAAAGCGGGTTGGTGTTTGGTTGGCTCTGCACCTATGTCCCTGATGAAATCATACATGCTGCCGGCGCATTACCCATAAGGATCACAGGCCATCGCCAGGAGACAGAGCTCGAGGACGGCAGCGCTTACCTCTACGTCAATAACTGCTCTTTCTCGCGAAGCTGCTTGCAAATGGGCCTCAGGGGAGAATATGATTTCCTCGATGGTGTAGTGGGCGGTTCTACCTGTGACGGTGCTCGCCGCCTTTTCGATTTGTGGCGGCACTATATCGGAACGCAATTCCATCATGTACTTACAGTACCCCGCAAGTATACGCCGGAGGCACATACACTCTATTATCGTCAGGTCGTGCAGTTCAAGGAACATCTGGAAGAATTCCTGGGTATCCAGATAACGGACGAGAAGCTTCGTCAATCAATTGAGCTATATAATGAATCAAGAGCACTCCTCAAGAATCTCTATGAATTGCGGAAGCTCGATAACCCGCTTATCACTGGAGCGGAGACAATGGAGGTACTCGATGCCAGCTTCCGCATGCCCAAGGAGTTGTTCAATTTATGCCTCAACGACCTGCTGCGTGACCTTTCCAACTCAACGCAAACTCACCAAGGCAAGGCTCGTCTGATGGTTACTGGTAGTGTTTTGACCAACCCCGACTTTATTAAATCTATCGAGGACCAGGGAGCGTTGGTGGTAACTGACGAGTTGTGCACCAGCACCAGGTATTGGTCCGACCCTGTCGTTCTTGATGGCGACACCCCCCCCTTACAGGCCATCTCGCAGCGTTACCTGAACAATTTCCCCTGCGCCCGCATGTTCCCTTCAGATGAACGGTTCAACCGCATACTCGAGCTCGCCCGCGATTTCAGGGTGGATGGCGTAATCAGCCAGATCATCAGGTACTGTGTGCCCTATGCCCACGACCTGCCATTACTTACGCGGAGACTGCAAGCGCAAGGCATCCCAACTCTGGCCATCGATGTGGAATATGGCACCTCCGGCTCGGGACAAATTCAAACAAGGGTCCAGGCTTTCCTGGAGATGCTGAAAGTAAAACAGAGATGATAAACGCCGAAGAGAAGAAGGACAAGATCGACTCGCTCGTAAGAGCCTGCGGGGTGCTGTTGCGGATGAACAAGGCCCGCCCCGATGGACGGAAGAGCGAGAGACTGTATTATGAGATGCTGGCCAATTACTACACTCGCCTCCAGAGTGCCAGAGACGAAGGCAAATTTATAGCCGCACATACGGTATTCTTCCCCACGGAGATACTCTATGCCATGGATATCGTACCCATGCATACCGAGACGACCACATGGATGATATCCCTGTTCACTGGCGAGTGTGCTGATCTTCTTTCTGCAGGAGCAGACCTGGGGCTAGCCCCTGAAATCTGCACTCCACACCGGGGCTTGGCCGGTGCATTTGCCATAGGTGCCCTGCCCCGTCCCGATGTCATGCTGTGGTCTAACCTTATTTGCGACAACACGGCTAAGAGCGGCGAGCTGCTTATGGAGGTCAACCATTGCCCCGGCTTCTTCCTGGACCACCCCTTCCAGCACAGTGAAGACGAAAAGAAGTATCTCGTCGGGGAACTGGACAGCATGATACGTTTTCTCGAGGAACAATCAGGTCATAAGATGGATTGGGACCGCCTCGCAGAGATAGTTGGTCTCATTGATAAGCAAATTGAACTTTTCCGAGAGATATGCGAGTTACGCAAAGCAGTGCCATCTCCATTCCACACTCAGGGCTTCTTAGAGCTATTGACAATCGACTACCTGTTTCCCGGTCAACCGGAGGCGATCAACTACCTCGAAACGCTGCGCGCCGAATTGGCGGAAAAGGTCAGCTCCGGCCAGGGGGCGGTGTCCAACGAGCGTTTCCGTCTCATGAGCTTTTTCATACCACCAATGTACCTAATGGGATTTCTGGAGAGGATTTCACAAGAGTACGGAGCAGTGAGCGTAACTGAGCCCTTCTTTACCTACTGGGGAGAAGGAAGGCTTGACCCCAGCAGGCCGCTGGAGAGCGTGGCGGAGAAGTCATACATGATTCCCGAAATGCGCATGTACGGCCCGCTGGATGACAGAGCACTGAAGAGCATTGTCAGCTGCGCCGAGCAGTATAAGGTTGACGGCGCAATTTACTATGCCGATGTTGGCTGCCGGCATAGCTGTGCTACGGTCAAGCTGTTCAAGGATACCTTGAACAAAATAGACGTGCCTATGCTGACCCTGGACTGCGACGTGGTGGACCCTACAATCACATCCGAGGAGGAGATGCGCGAGAAACTGGAACAGTTCTTCGAGCTTCTGGAAGATCGCTAATCATAAGGTTATATGAAAGCTCTAGGCATAGATATAGGCAGCCTGACAACTAAAGTAGTTATCCTGGATGATGACGGCACTCTTTCTCTCAATGTCACACCTTCAGGTGATGAGCCTGAATCGAGCGCTAGAGCGGCCTTGAAAGGGGCCTTAGGGCAGATCGAGCTCAACCTCGATCACGATCTCTATCTCGTATCAACCGGAATGGGGTCGAAATCCGTTTCCTTCACCCACCAGCAAAAAGCCATTACCACCTGTCTGGCACGGGGAGTCTACTATCTGTTTCCTTCGGCCCGAATGGCCATAGATATCGGCGCTGAAAGCTGTAACGTTATTAAGGTCAACGAGCGAGGGCGTATCAACGACTGGGTCAACCACGATAAATGCGCCGCAGGTACCGGGGTATTCCTGCAACAGATGGCGAAAATAATGCAGATGCCCCTGGAAGACATGTCAAGGCTCTCTTTGAATGCCCATTCCGTCCCCGATATTACCAGCACCTGTGCCGTATTCGCTGAATCCGAGGTAATATCGCATGTGCACCGCGACCCCCCTACGCCCAAAGAGGATATCGTCGCCGGCATCTACTCCTCTGTGGCAAGCCGTATAATGACATTATGCAAGAGGATCGGTATCGAGAAAGATGTGGCCGTTGTTGGCGGCGTTGCGTTGAACAGCGGATTGGTCAACATCCTGGAGAATGAGTTGGGGTTCAAAGTCCTCGTGCCTGACACGCCCCAGATAGCCGCAGCTCTGGGAGCTGCCATCATCGCCAGGGAAACTATAGAGAAGGGGCTAGGTACGTGATAGTCGCCGGTATAGATATCGGCTCTCGAGCGGCCAAGGCTGTGGTGATGAGCAACGGTGCCATCATCTCATCGGTGATCCGCGATACCGGTCCCGAGAGTGTCAAAACCTCCCGGATGACGATGGCAGAGGCCCTGAAGGGGACAGGACTGTCTCTGGGGGATATTCAGTATGTTGTCGCTACCGGCTACGGCAGGGTACTTGTCCCCTTCGCCGATGAGAATATCTCCGAGATAAGCTGCCATGCACGGGGCATCAACTGGTATTTTCCCGAGGTGAAAACAATCCTGGATATGGGTGGACAGGATTGCAAAGCGATCAGTTGTGACGGCGATGGCCTGGTAACTAACTTCATCATGAATGACAAGTGCGCTGGAGGCACCGGCAGGTTTCTCGAAATGATTGCTGAGGTACTGAATACCTCGTTAGAAGAGATCGGAGAGTTATCGCTTGCCTCCAGGAATACTATTCCTTTCAACACAATCTGTGCCGTCTTCGCCAAATCTGAGGCCATCGCGTACTTAAGAAAAGGGGTGGCTAAAAGCGACATTCTCGCCGGCCTTCACGAGGCTATAGCTGCCCGCAGCCTCAATCTCTTAAAGCGCGTTTCCATACAAAAGGACTTCAGCATCACAGGGGGTATTGCCAAGAACAGCGGGATGGTAGCCAAGCTCACAGAGAAGGTCGGCCTGGAGCCCCTTCTCTGTGAAGACCCACAGATCGTCGGTGCCCTGGGAGCGGCCCTGTTCGCCGAGGAACGCTGCGAGAGCGCTGGCAGCCAGGGGAAGCAGGTTCATTATGGCTATACTGATGGCACAGGCGATTACTTCATTACCGTCGACGTTGGCCTCTGTGATGGTTGTGGCGAGTGTGCAGAAGCCTGCCCGGACGGAGTTCTAATTATGGCCGCGGATGATAGCAATCAGCCAAAAGCCAAGGTGAAAGAAGACGTGCGAAAAAGTCTATCTCTTTTGTGTCCAGGATTCTTTTCTTGCAGCAATACCCACAAAGTAAACTGCCATAGCGTATGCCCGAAGGACGCAATAAGCCATAGCTGGTAAGACCGGAATGTCTATTGAGAGGAGGTAGCATGCAGGAGCCAACCGACACGGGTCAGATGGTAAGGATAGCAGTCGATGCTGTGGGCGGTGACTATGCTCCCGAAGAGGTAGTCAAAGGAGCCATTCAAGCAGCAAGAGAGCTGGAGGTAGAGATTATCCTGGTGGGACCCGAGACGGAAGTTCGAAGGGAATTTGACAAACTTGACACCGCCGGTCTGCCCATTCGCCTGGTTGATGCCAGTGAAGTGATCAAGGACGGAGAGCAGCCGGTTATTGCTGTAATGCGCAAACCCAACAGCTCTGTTGCCATAGCTACAAAGCTGGTACAGAGCGGCGAGGCTGACGCAATGGTCAGCGCCGGTTCAACAGGGGCTTGTATGGTTTGCGCCATGCAATATCTCGGCACCCTGCCAGGAATAAACCGTCCAATGGCCGGGGGCCCATTCCTTCAGCTTTCTCCCGAGACCTCGGTCTTCGATATGGGAGTCAACGTGTATTGCCAACCCCATGATCTCGTGAATTTCGCCGTAGCGGGGTGTGTCTTCGCCCGAAGCTTCCTTGGAATAGAAAACCCCTCCGTAGGTCTGCTAAACGTGGGCTCCGAAGAGGGCAAGGGCAATCAATTGGCCAAGGAGGCTTACCCATTATTACAGAAGAGCGGACTCAATTTCATCGGTAATGTTGAGGGTACGGATATCCCCAAGGGCAAGGTAAATGTCATTGTCTGCGATGGCTTCGTAGGGAATATACTGCTCAAGTTCTGCGAGGGTCTTGGCGAAACTGTCAGCGATTGGCTCACCCAGGAGTTGAAGGGAAGCCTCCCGGAGGCTGAACTGGAAAAGGTTACTACCAAGCTATGGAGGTTGATGAGCCCGGGAGCAGTGTTAGGCGGTGCCCCTTTGTGGGGAGTGGATGGCGTGGTTATGGTCTGTCACGGAAATAGCCGGGCTTATCAGATAGCCTACACGATCAAAGAGGCCAAGGCCTGCGTGGAAACGGGTTTCATCGATCTGCTTCGGGGTGAGCTGGAGAAGGCCCAAGCACTCATCTCAGCCTAGACCAGTGGATCGATCCAAGAGGAGGAACGATGCCCACTCTGGACCATTTAAGGGCAATAATGACCAAGGTCGCTCGCTGCGATGGGAACGAAATCAACACAGATACGGCCCTGAAGGACGTGAAGGCCGATTCTCTGCACTGGCTGCAGATTATTATCCGCGTGGAGGGCGACTTCAATATCGAGATCGACTTCGAAAGAATGAGGGAGTTTACAACTATAGGGGATTTCGTCGAATACATCGACAGCTGTGCCAAGTAGCTCTGCCCCGACTGCTACCGATACCACTGTCCTTCGCGGCCCTGCTCGGCATAGCCAGTATAGCAATCAGGAGGTTTTTCCATGCAGACACGTCCGCCGTTCATGGTTTCTTACAGCATTACAAAAAAGTGCAATCTTAAGTGCAAGCACTGCTACAGTGACTCAGTTGACCAAGCAGCTCCCGATGAGCTGAGCACTGAGGAAGCTTTCCGCCTCATGGATGATTTGTCCACGTGGGGAATAGGCCTTCTGGTTATTGACGGCGGAGAACCTTTATGTCGTGAGGATCTCTTAGAGGTCGTGAAATACGCATCCTCAAAAGGACTGAGGACCACTATCGGCAGCAATGGCACTCTCATCACTAAAGCAATGGCGAAGGATATGCTGGATGCAGGGGTCAGGGCGGTAGCCATTTCTGTTGATGGAGCCGACGCGCAGACCCACGACTCGTTCAGGGGACTCAACGGCGCTTTTAAGCAAGCACTTGAGGGCGCGGAGGCATGCAAGAGAGCCGATTTACCTTTTCAGTTTAACATGGTCATCAGGAAGGATACCCTGCACCAATTGGACGATATGCTCCGCCTGGCAATAGATAACGGCGCCAATGCCGCTGAGTTCTTTGATCTGGTGGCAATACAAAGGGGCAGACACGAGTGCAAAGAACAGGTACTAAGCCCTGATGAGAGGAAACAAGCAATGGAGTGGCTGGCTCAGACTCAGGAGAACTGCCCCTTCGTGATAAGGGTTCCAGCCTGCCCCATGTACCCCCTCCTCCTGAAAGAAAAGCGAATTCAGCCGAGGCATTTCCCTGCTGAGATGCTGCAAAGGATACCTTATTATAGCAGAGGCTGTGCAGCAGCTATGCCTATGGGCTACGTGATGGTTCAATCAAATGGCGAGGTGAACCCATGCATGCTGCTCCAGGTCAAAATGGGCAATGTCAGGGAGCAAAGCATCGTATCTATCTGGGAGAATTCGCCCGCCGTAGCCGAATTGCGAAACAGGGAATTGCTGAAGGGCCAGTGTGGGGATTGTTCTCACAAGTTTACCTGTTCCGGGTGCAGGGGCAGAGCCTACGAGGAAACCGGCGACATGCTCGCTGCTGACCCCGGGTGCTGGCTTACACCCGAAGAAGCTACTACAGACAGGGAGAAGGACACGGAGTACGGGAAAACGGGATGAGCCCAACCGGCAGTCAACCCTCTTGATGTACCGGCCTACTGCCTAAATCAACCACTTCCCCAATAAGACCTGTCCCTGTTAAGCTCATTATCGAAAGACTTGAACACAGCTTGGGTGTCCCTCATAGTATTCATGAAAGAACCGTGAAGGAGAGGCAAGATGATGCAGAGAACAGTACACCAGTGGCGAGAGCTGACAAAGGAGGAGATTGAACACCTTCTCACAAAGCATTCGCATGGTAGACTTGGGCTTTGCGTCGAGAATGAGCCTTATATAGTGCCAGTTGCATATAAGTATTTTGAGGGGGCAATATATTTCCACTCAGCAAAGAGAGGCAAGAAGTTAGATTTTATCAAGAAGAACAACAGAGTGTGTTTTGAGATCGATGAGTGGCAGAAGGCCTGGGCAAGTGTTATCTGTCACGGGAGAGCTGCACTACATGACGACTTTGAGTCAAAAAGGAAGGGCTTCGAACTCCTCGCTCAACAGGCTATGCCCGAGGAGCGAATCAGAAGCGCCGATGCCTACATCGGCACCATAGATATTGAGCAGATGACAGGAAGATGCAGCACGGATTACGAGTTTGGCTCGGTTCTCTAAGTTCTACTTCGCAGGCATATCCTGCATTTCAGTTCAGCGACAATATTATGACCCCGGGCACCGCATAATAGCCCGAATCCCCCTAAGGCTTCAAATTCCCAAAGTTGAAACGGCTACAGATCTCGGCTGTAGCATGACAAGAACCGAAGTGATGTGCAAAAGGGGTGGTTCCCCTACAGTATTGCGCTATTGCCTTCTTGTGGTAGTATAAACGTCGTAACGGAATATCATGAGGATAAACATACCATTTCAAGAACGCTGGCGAGAGGCAATACTCGATGGTCGTAAGGTGTGCACCAGCAGAGGAAAGCGATACGGAAAACCCGGTGATACATTTGGGGTGTTTGGTTCGGAGTTCGAGCTGCTGGCAGTAGCGAAGGTCTCACTTGAAGATGTTAGCAAGCACCTGTTTCGACAAGAGGGATGTAGAAGCCCGGAGGAATTTCAAGAAATCTGGGTCGAGTTACACCCACGCAAGTGTTTTGTACCTGAAAAGATGGTATACGTCCACTGGTTCAGCAAGAAACAATGGGCCTGGAGGAAGACGGGAGAGCCACCATAAGCGGCTGGTTTCTTCGTTCCGGCCTGAACTGTAATGCACTTGTAAGCTCTTCGTAATTAATTCTTAATCCCAGGTTCGTACAATTGCATCTACTCAGAGATGCCCCCGGGCCTCTTTGGTAAAGAATAGCACAAAGACTTGACAAATGGACTATAAACGCTATAATAGCTCCCAGTCTAGCAGACCATCAGGCAATAGCTAGTTATAATATGTTTTCTTGGGAGGGAAGGTATGCTGTT
>DAOUTY010000187.1 GCA_030668425.1 Chloroflexota bacterium | reverse complement strand
CACCAGGGGAGGGAGAATCTGGAATCCCTCTCCCTTGATGGGAGAGGCTAGGTGAGGGTGAAACCTCATGTCAAAGCAGCCCTGATTCCATCAAGAATACCTTCGATGTTCGTCAAAACATCGTTGTTCCAAAACCTCAATACTTGGAAGCCTTCTCCTTCTAACCACCTTGTTCTCTTCTCGTCCTTTTCCATCCTCTCTTTATCGTTATGTTGTCCGCCATCAACTTCAACAACAATCTTTCTCTCAAAACTTACGAAATCAACGATGTATGGGCCTATAGGTTGTTGGCGTCGGAACTTTATGCCTTCCAGTTGCTTGCTCTTTAGTCGCTTCCATAAGTCACTTTCAGCAACTGTTTGTTTCTGACGTAAGTTCCGGGAGAATGACGTTGATTTTCGGATTTTACTCATTTCTTACTGTGAGTGACCCCCTCCCTCTAACTCCCTCCCACCAGGGGAGGGAGAATCTGGAATCCCTCTCCCTTGATGGGAGAGGCTAGGTGAGGGTGAAACCTCATGCCAAAGCAGCCTTGATTCCATCTAATACCTAATGGACTTGCCATACTGTTCCTTGAGGACTCTCTTCAGTACCTTCCCGGCCGGGTTCCGGGGCAGGGCATCCATGAAGTCCACTGATTTAGGCTTCTTGTAGCTGGCCAGATGCTCCTTGCAATATTCCACGACCTCCTCCTCGGTCATCTCATCTCCTTGCTTGCAGACTACCACAGCCTTGATGGACTCGCCCCACTCCTCATCGTAAACCCCGATAACGGCGCATTCAAGGACCTTGGGATGCTTGTAGATAACGTCCTCGATCTCGGCGGGGTAGATATTCTCCCCGCCGCTGATGATCATGTCCTTCTTTCGGTCCACGATGTAAATGAACCCCTCTTCATCCTGCCTTACCAGGTCGGCGGAGTGAAACCATCCCCCTCTCATAGCTTCCGCAGTGGCCTCAGGGTTCTTGTAGTACTCTTTCATCACGGTCGGGCCCCGATAAATCGCCTCACCGACTGTTCCCAGGGGGACATCATTGTCGTCGTCATCGACGACTCTAATCTCGATAAAGGGGAAGGCTCTGCCCACCGATGTTTCTCTCCCCTCCGCTTCGCTGGGTGGAAGACCTGAGACTACAGGGCTCATCTCGGTCTGCCCGAACATGTCGAAGATTTTCACATTGGGGAAGTGCTTCACTATCTGCCTCCGGATCTCCGTGGGCAGAATCGCCGCTCCTGTCACCCAGATATTAAGCGAGCTGGTATCGTATTTGTCCAGATCGGGCAGCGCGAGGAGGAAAGTCGCCATGGCTGGTATCAGAAGGATTGCGGTTATCCTCTCCTCTTCAATGGTCTGCATGATGTAGGCCGGATTAAAAACCTCGGTCGGCAGCACTATGGTAGCTCCAAAGAAGAAAGCGATCTGGCAGAAACCGAAGGCTGCCAGATGGAATACCGGGGGGGCGGCAAAAACCCTGGAGTTCGAAAGATTGGAGATTCCCGGTTCGCATCCCACGAACATGCTTTCCAGCATGCACATCACTATTTCATTCTTGTGGGTCAGGACAGCGCCCTTGGGACTGCCGGTGGTTCCTGCTGTATACATTATGAATAGCGGGTCATCTTCATCAATGAGGATGAGCGGTTCATCATCGGGATACTTAGCGATCCATGATTCGTAGTGGAGCATTCCTTCCACGGGCTTGTCGGTGATCGAGATATAGTTCTTTACCTTGGGGAAGTCCTTTTGCATGGCTTCCACAGTTGGCACAAACGTCTCCCCCATGATGAAGGCCTCTGCCTCAGAGTGGTTTACAATGTATATGAGCTCATCTCCAGCAAGGCGGAAGTTGAGCGGCACTGTCATCCCCCCGATCTTCGCCAGTGCGAAGTAGATCTCCAGGAATTCGTTGCAATTGAAGGCCAGTACGGCTACCTTGGACCCTTTCTTAATGCCGAGGTCCAACAACGCATGCGCCAGTTGATTGATGCGAGCGTTGAACTGCTTGTAGGTAAGGCGAGTCTTCCCATATATCAGGGCCTCCTTGTCGGGAAACTTGCGAGCGTTGCGGGCCATCATTTCCCCGAAGACAAGTCTTTTACCCAGGGCCTCCTCTATTGCCTGTTTGTCTTTCATAATCGTCCTCCTTTGATTACACTTGTCTCTTGCGCCTTGCATAGCGAAGGGCGCCGCTAAACGTAGAGCCCCTGCCTGTCCGCGAGACTATTGGCATCTATTGATCTGATGCTGTGATCTGCCCATCGCACCGGGCATTTAGAGCGCTCATTTGGGAAAAGCAGAAAGCGACGCATGGGAAGTGTACTACCATTTACCATAGGCTGCTGGGGATGTCAATGGTGAGGGCTTGACCTGTGGGAAGCCGAATCAGAGCGCAGAGAAAACGTCATGGATTCTTAAGCTTTTCCCTCTTCCTTTTTGTGGTCCGTAGCAGGTGAGGTGGCTCTCAGCGAGCCTGATGAGCGGGGGGTAGGAATCAAGCGCGTGGAGCCGTATGAAGTCGCTTCTACCATGCACAAAGGGGCCTATGACGAAGTGGGCGAGACCTATGGCGCTCTTGTCCCATGGATAATGGAGAATGGCTATGAGATCGCAGGCCCGTCTGAGGAAGTCTATCTGAGCGACCCGCAGAACACACCTCCGGAAGAGATTCTGACAGAGGTCAGTTTCCCGGTCAGGAAGAGTTAGGGGGTATCAGCCTCCAGCCTCCGATACCGCCGGAGGTAAGGATAGCTTCAGCTTCACCCATAATACCATCGATCAGTTCCTTGACTGTAATCACCTTATCGATGAAGCCGATAGCCAGCGATAAGGCGCCGGTTCCCGCTTCCTTCGGTATGCCGGTGCTCTCAGCTTTCGCTGCTGCCTGCATCACCTGTTTTGTCCCCCCGGCATCCTTCAAATTCCGTATGTCTTCGGCTTTGGGTGTGGCCAGGATTGGGTCGCGCCATTTCGGGTCGAAGGGGTTGGCCTCCACCAGAACCTGTTTATGATGTTCGGCGAGGGGACACTCTTTTACAGTGCAGAAGAGTGTCCCCAGCTGCACTGCCTCTGCTCCCATCGCTAGGGCGGCGAGGAAGCCGCGCGCGTTACCGATGCCGCCTGCGGCGATCACTGGCACCTTGAGTTGTTTCACCGCCATGGGAACGCTTACTAGGGTAGTGAGAATCTGGGGGCTCTTGAGTCCGGCCCCTTCAATTCCCATGATGCACACCGCATCTGCCCCGTCGCGCTCTGCTGCCAGGGCATGCTGCACCGTTTGCACTTTATGAATCCATATCAGCCCGGCCTCCTTCACCCGTACCCCGTGGTGAGATGCCCGAGAGCCGGCGGTTTCAATTACGGGGACTCTTTCCTCGATAGCCACCTCTCGCATAGCGTCAAGGCCTGGATCCATAGCAGGGCTGAGGTTCACTGCAAAGGGCTTATCGGTCATGGACCTGGCTTTGCGTATCTCCTCACGGAGTTTCTCGGGTGTGCGCAGCGTCCAGGCAGTGATCGTTCCCAGACCGCCGGCCTCTGATACTGGCACCGCGAGGTCAGCGGTGCCAATTATCGCCAATGCCCCCTCCATAATGGGATACCTTATGCCCAATAGCTCAGTTATCCTGGTCTTCCACTCCATGTGATTTACGTCCTTTCCCCGGGGCTTTCCTGATTTGAACTGCTGACCGCATGGTCTGGTGGCGAGTCTGGAAGAAGGCGAAACGTGCACCGCCTTCTTTCCGCGCTAGCCTATCAAAAGGTCAGGGCTAAGTCAATGCAGGCAAATTGGACACCGAATGCGTTGAGCAGGTAGACTGTAGAGGTGTTCCGTAAACCGCGTCCCCGATTGACCGTTGTAGGGGAACGTAAGATTGCCCTCGACGGCCAGACCGTTTCCTACATCATCAAACGCAGCCCCAGGGCGAAAAATATTCGGCTTGAGGTGAAGCGGGGAACAGGCCTGACAGTGGTGCTCCCAAAATCCTACGATGTTGAACGTCTGCCTGACCTTCTTGAGGCGAGCTGTGGCT
>DAOUTY010000006.1 GCA_030668425.1 Chloroflexota bacterium | reverse complement strand
TGTCTTTTTCGCCCTCCATTTCCTGATACAGAACTTCAGGATCGAAGGCACGAGCATGGAGCCCAACCTCCATAACAGACAGTATGTCCTGGTAAACAAGACAGCGTACTGGCTCGGGAGCAATCCCAGTCGAGGCGATGTCATTGTCTTTCAGGCACCCGACCAGCCCCAGTATGATCGAATCAAGAGGGTGATCGGCATGCCCGGCGAGACCGTGGAGGTGAAAAGAGACGGCACAGTCTATATTGATGGGGAGATACTGGAAGAACCGTACCTATCATCAAGCTCTGGTGGGCTAGCTGGAACCTGGGTTGTGCCCTCAGACGAGTACTTCGTCATGGGAGATAACCGTGGCGTAAGCTATGACTCCCGCAACGGAGGGCCGATTCCCCAGGGAAACATAGTAGGCAAGGCGTGGCTTATTATATGGCCCATTGGTGACTGGGGATTTGCCCCTAACGAAACCTTGGTATTGGAAGCAGCGCCTTCGTAGACTCCCGCAGCTTAACTGCCCTATATAACGCTCAGGACCTCCCCCCGCGGCTTCGAAGGAAACGCGACACCAATAATATCAGGGCCAGCACCAGGAGTACAAATAGTATATGCCGCCAGAAAAGACCCAATATGGCGACTGCAATTGCCATCAGAACGATTACCAGACACATATCGACTAGACCCTCGCCGCTTGAGGCATTCCGCTCCGATAGGTATAATACCACATGGATCTCCAGACAAAAACCATGCCAATACATGATAACCCGCAGCAGGTCCAGGAGGCTATCGAATGACACTACACAGAGGGGACAAGATTGTTGAAATCCTTAAGGGAAACGGACACGTGCACAGGAGAGGTGAATCTATCGCAAGGGTCAGCTACAACCTGTGCGTTGAGGCGGAGGAGATAACCGCAAGGTCGTTTGGTAAAAACGAAGCGCACTTCAGCCGCAAGTCCGTCACAGGGGAGATCTCGCTTCTGGATGGCGATACGTTGCCCGGTGACAACCCGGCAGCCCCCTCAGGCTCTTTTACCCTGGTTCTGGAAGATGGACGGGAAGTCGATTTCTACGTTGATAGTTGTGTCGTGAAATCCAACCCCACCCGTCAGGAATGTAGTATCCGGGGCTCCGGCAACAAGCTCTAGCTTCGTATGCCCCCCCAATCCCCACATCACACTCTAACATTGCCTCGAATCCCTGCTCCATTTTGGTCGCCGTCTACTACGACTTTCCTCACCTGCTTCTTATTGACAACCTATCGCGCTTAAACTACAATTAGGCACGATTGAGGACATTCCCGAGGAGAGGTGCTATGAAGAGAGAGTTGATGGATATTCTGGCCTGCCCTATGTGCAAAGGACCCCTTCAACTCGAAGTGACTGAAGAGGATGAGAACGAGGTAATTACGGGATCATTGAAGTGCACCCAGTGCCCCGAGACTTATCCAATCAACGATGCTATCCCCAATCTACTGCCCCCGGACCTTCGCGATTGAGGCACAGTAACCGACTGGATGCTGCCCTCCGAGGGCATTACAAAACCAGGGTTAGGAGGTATTAACACGCAATGACGAAGTTTCAAATAGCCGGCGCGGTAATCAGCTTCATTTGCCTTGTTCTTGCAGGTCTGTTTATATGGGGGCTGGTCGCCGGCGGTGACTGGCGCTTCTGGGCAATAGCTGCTCCCGTGATCGTCGGGTTCTCAGCAGTTCTGGGTATAGGCTTCTCGATCGGCCGACTAATGGCTTCCACGCAGGTCAGTAAGTCACCCGATAGTCCACACGAAGAGTAAAGCGCCCCAGGATTACACTCAGTGCCTCACTAGGGTATGTAGGCTACCCTTGACTCCGGAGACTCCCAAACCTCAACCCGCGAGATAACAACCCCGCTCAACTCCCCGATTAGCGCCTCATAAACGGTCCTGGCGATATTCTCCGAGGAAGGGTTGATGCTATCGAACGGAGGAATATCGTTCAGGCAGACATGATCGAAACGTTCCAGTATCTCGCCCAGGTGCTTCTTGAGTTCGGCGAAGTCGAAAGCTATGCCTATATCATTTAGACCTTCGGCCTCTACGCAAACCACAACTTCGAAGCGATGCCCGTGGATCTCCTCACACTTGCCGCGATATCCCCTCAGATAGTGAGCCGCATCAAAATGCTTCCTGACTGAAACTTGATACATATTCCCTCCGCAACCTAGTTTATTGTTTCCCTCAGGCTCAATCTGCCCACCCCCCTCACACCAGCAATCCCATCTACCTCAGCCAGCAAATCGCCAACCTTCCTCTGGCTTACGGGGTGAACGAACTCACCGGCGATCTCGGCTAAAGGAACAAGGACAAAAGCACGATCGGCTATGCCAGGATGCGGGACAGTAAGCTCGCCAGTCCGGATTATCATGTCTTCATAGAAAAGGATGTCTATATCGATGAGTCGAGGAGCATTGCGAAAGCCAGGTTTCCTCCCCATATCGCTTTCGATTCGCTTTATGAAATGCAGAAGTTCAAAGGGGTCAAGTTCTGTCTCTGCCGATACAACCGCGTTGAGAAACAATGGTTGCTCCTTATAGCCCACAGGTTCAGTCTCATAAATAGAGGATATCTCCTTGATAGTAATTTCCTGAGACAAGCGTTCCGTGGCTATGGTCAGATTGCCCGCCCTGTCCCCCAGGTTCGATCCCAGTCCCAGGTATGTCATGGGATTCATGGATACTTCTGCTGAATCCGCCATCTCAATCCCCGGTCAGGAAGAACGCCCTCTGATAATGGCATCGCTCATCCTGACGACTCGCACCATCTGTCCAATATCGTGCACCCTCACCATGTCAGCGCCGTTGGCGATGCCAATGGCTATTGAGGCCGCTGTCCCCTCCAGGCGTTGGTCAACAGGCAGATCGAGCACAAGCCCGATAAACGACTTGCGCGAGGTGCCAAGCAGAATCGGCCGCCCCAGCGACTTCAACTCCGATAAACGGCGGACAATCTCCAGGTTCTGTTCCACCGTCTTCCCGAAGCCAACCCCCGGGTCTACGATGATATTGCTCCACTCAACCCCGGCCTTCAGCGCAAGCTGTAGGCTTCTCTCAAGGTCAGCGACAAGCTCGGGGAAGAAGTGATGAAAGGAAGCATCCCTTTGATTCTGCGTGATTACCAGGGGTATTCCACTATCCGCTGCCACCTGCGCTATCTCCGGGTCGCGCTTTAGCCCCCAGACATCGTTGATCATCCGTGCCCCTGCCGCCACCGCATCCCGTGCTACCGCCGATTTATAGGTATCAACGCTCACTGGCGCTGGCAGCTCGTTTGCCAATCTCTCGATTACCGGCAGCACCCGTCCCAGCTCTTCCTCAATAGAAATCGGGGTGAAGTCCGGGCGAGTAGACTCTCCGCCAACATCGATGATGTCAGCGCCCTCAGCAACAAACCTCCAAGCTTGAGCAACGGCGTCGTCCACGCTACGAAGCCCATCGCCCGAGAAGGAATCAGGGGCAACATTGACAACACCCATTACATAGGTCCGCTGCCCCCATCTGAACTCCACATTACCACAGCGAGTAACTCCCAGACGGTCTTCAAAAACGCTACCCATATCGCTACTCAGGAACAATTCTCGGGTACATTATAGCATGGCCTTATATCAGTACTTAACTCGTGGGTTCAAGTCCTCATCCGCTGTTGCCGGCCCAAGCGCGACCCTGAAAGAGGTTGAGGCGAAATAATTACACCCAAGCCATTGGCACACAAGTTTACTCATTAGCCCCGTTATGATAGAATTCAAGCTAGAATAGAAGTACTAAGAACGTTAGCGAGGTGCCCTTAGATGCCAATCTATGAATATCGATGCAACAACTGCCGCCGCAAGGCAGAGATATTTGTCCATAGTTTTTCCCTGCCTTCAAACCCGACCTGTACCCACTGTGGCAGCGAGGACCTTTCTCGAATCTTTTCCAAATTCGCTGTCCGCAGGTCCAAATCTGACAAAAGCGTCTACGATGACATCCTCTCCGACTCCAAGCTTACTCAAGGACTGATGCGCAACGACCCACGTGCTCTCGCTGAGTGGAGCCGCAAGATGAGCCGCGCTGCAGATGAAGACAGCACTCCCGAAACGGAGGAGCTTATGGACAGGCTTGAGGCAGGCGAGGACGTCTCCGAGGTAATTGAAGAAATGAAACCCCCGGAGCTAAGAGGCGATGACGGATTGGAGTGACCAATAATGCCCATCTATGAGTTTCGCTGCAATAAATGCCAACAGATAGCTAGTTTCTTCGTCAGGACAGTTAACGATCCCCTGAACCCGACATGCCCAGCCTGTGGCAGCGATAACGTGGAACGTTGCATTTCCAGGTTCGCCGTCCACAAGACAACGAAGGCAATCCACGAAGAATCAGGGGAACCCACGATGTTCCCCAAGGACCGCGACTACTATAAGGACCCGCGCAACATCGGGAGATCGACAGAAAAAAGGCTCAAGGACTTGGGAATAGACATGGATAGCGAGGAATACAGGGATACCTTCGCCGGGGTTAAGGAGACGATCGCCGCTGCCAGAGAAGGCGAAATGCCCAAAGCTCTCAAGGACCAACTCTAGAGAGTTGCCTCAATATGCTGCGTATCCTGGATGCCAATCTCAACCGCCTCGGTGAGGGATTGCGCCTCCTCGAGGACATAAGCCGCTTCACCCTGAACGACGCCGACCTCAGCGAACAGCTCAAAACCCTGCGTCATGACTTGCTGCCCAGGGAGCGGCAGCTTCATGATAAACTTCTCAGCGCTCGCCGATCGGAGGAAGATGTGGGCGCTTCTCTAGAGATAGCGAGCGAAGGGGAGCGGCCAGACGTCGCGAGCCTCGTCAGAGCCAACTCCCGTCGCGTTCAGCAATCACTGCGCGTCATCGAGGAGATAACCAAAATCCCCGGGCAGGACTTCGGATTCAATTGGGAAAACATGAAGCGTGCCCGGTTCACCGTGTATGAGCTGGAGCAGAGAATATTCTTGAGGCTGAGTCGCTACGACAAGACCGAAAGAATATCAGGGCTCTATCTGATCCTGGATACCGAGGCGCTAGGGGACCAAAGTGAGGTCGAGGTCGCACGCCAGGCAACTCAAGGAGGAGCCAGTACAATCCAGCTTCGCGACAAGATGCGCCCCAAAGCAGAACTTGTATCCTTAGCTCAAGACCTGAGAGAGGTCTGCGCAGAATCAGGCGCTCTGTTTATAGTGAATGACTACTTGGATATCGCTCTGGCCTCCGATGCCGATGGCCTCCATCTTGGGCAGGAGGATTTGCCTCTTCCCGTTGCCAGAGGACTGCTGCCTGCTGACAAAATTGTCGGTATCTCTACAGCCACCGTGGAAGAGGCCCTTCAAGCTCAAGAGCAAGGCGCCGACTACATCGCTGTGGGCTCAATCTATCCCTCGCCATCTAAATCGGGTACAAGACTCGCCGGGCTCACCACACTCCAGCAAGTGAAAAACAGGGTTTCGATCCCCGTGGTTGCTATTGGCGGGGTAAACGATGATAATGTCATTGAGGTTATGAAAGCCGGTGCCGATGCTGTGGCTGTGATCAGCGCTGTGCTCGGGGCCAGCGACATTGAGGAAGCCTGCCAGCGGCTTGCAACGAGAATAGGGGGTGAAGAATAAATGACCAGGCCTACTTCAAAACTCGACTCAATCGGTGAGAAAGTGTGCTCCTACTTCTCCATCGAGGACAGCGCCCGGGAAAAAGGACTGCGGCTTTCCCGCGATTCAATTCGTTTCAGTGCCAACGCCATCCGCGCTGTCCATCGCGGGGAATACGACAAGGCCAGAGAACTCATCGGGTCATCACAGGCTAACGTAGAGGAGATGAGCCGCACTCTAGCCCAGCACAGGGAGCTATCCCACGGCGGCTTCGTCCACAACGCCCAAAAGGAGTATGCCGAGGCCTGCATCACTCTAGCGCTGGTTTCCGGAAATGAGCTGCCCGAGCCGGATGATCTCGGTATCCACTACGCTGCCTACCTCAACGGGCTCGCAGAGGCAGCAGGCGAACTCAGGAGACATCTACTGGATACCTTGAGGGACGGCCACATCGACCGCTGCGAGGAAATACTCGAGGCTATGGACGATATCTACAGCCTCCTGGTAACAATCGACTTCCACGACGCCCTAACCGGCGGCTTGAGACGGAATACCGACATGGTGCGGGGAGTCCTCGAGAGAACCCGAGGCGACCTCACCATCTCTTTGAGACAGAACCAACTGGCGCAAAAGCTGGAGGATTTCGGAGATAAGCTCAACCGGGAGTAGCATCAAAAAACGCGGTTAAATCAATCGCTATCTCCCGCCCTCTCTACCCTTAATCCCCCTCCCTCTAACTCCCTCCCGCCTGGAGAGGGAGAACAGATTCCCACCTCCCAATTACCACCCATATCTCTTGACACCAAAAGGCAACTGTGCTATAAGTGTAATTGAAAATGCTTTTCATTTACTGACTGTAATGAGACTTACAGAAAAACGAATTACAACCATCCTAAAGCGGCAGGGATACAAGCTCACCCCTCAACGACGCGCCGTGTTAAACACAGTCGCTGCCAGCCATGACCACCTCACGCCAGCAGCTATCCACGATAAAGTGCGTCAGGAACACCCCAACATCGGGCTGGTCACCATATATCGCACGCTTGATATACTTGCCAACCTCGGGCTTACCTGTGAGGTCCACTCTGGAGGTAACTGCCGAAGCTTTGTACTGCGGAGGCCTCAAGAACACCACCATCACCTCATTTGCTCTGATTGTGGCACAGTGGCTGACTTTACCGATTGTGACCTCAGCGAGCTAGCGCACAGATTATCACGGGAGACCGGTTTTCAGATCGAAGGCCATCTTCTCGAGTTCTCCGGCCATTGCCATAACTGTCGGAACAAGGCCCCGTCAGGGAAGGTGCCACCTAATGAGAGTGAATAGACTTGCCACACGGGTTTTAACTGCCCTGGCATTGCTGCTCATCGCGGTTCTAATAGCATTTGTCGTGTCTTGCGTGCAGGAGGAAGAGGCTAGCGGCAAGATAGGAGTCATCGTCACCATACCGCCGCAGGCCGAATTCGTAGAAAAGGTCGGTGGAGAGAATGTAGATGTCACCGTAATGGTGCCGCCGGGGGCAAGCCCACACACCTACGAGCCAACTCCGAACCAGATGACTAATGTGGCCAGAGCTGAGATGTATGTCAAGGTAGGCTCGGGTGTGGAGTTCGAGCTGGTCTGGATGGACAGGCTCATAGCACAGAACGATGACATACTGGTTGTCGATTGCTCCAAAGGGATCCAACTAATTGAGATGGCGGGGGCACACGAGTACGAAGGCGAAGACTACGAGCATGGCACAATGGATCCCCACATCTGGATGTCTCCCCTGAATGCCAGGATAATGGTGCAGAACATCTGTGACGGCCTCGTGCAGATCGATCCAGACAACAGGGCTTACTACGAAGCAAACAGGGACGCCTACTCACAGAGCTTGGCTCAGCTTGATCAGGATATTAGAGATGGCCTGTACGGAGTTACGAACCGTACATTCATGGTCTATCACCCCGCCTTCGGCTACTTTGCCGAAGCATACGAACTGACCATGCTGCCCATCGAGGAGGAGGGGAAAGAACCGACAGCGTCAGGACTCGCTCACTTGATTGACCAGGCAAAAGAGCATAACATAAAGGTCATCTTCGCTTCGCCTCAGTTCAATCCGCAGAGCGCCGAGGTCATCGCGGATGAAATAGGCGGAAGCGTTGTCTTTATCGACTCCCTGGCCGGTGACTATGTCGAGAACCTGCGCACCCTTCTGGGGGAACTTGGCGAAGCAATGAGGTAGACATGGCACATGAAGAAGTAGTAACACTGGATGACATATGGGTGCACTACAACAGTACACCCATACTGGAGGGAATCAGCCTCTCCATAGAGCAGAACGATTTCCTTGGCATTATCGGCCCCAATGGTGGCGGCAAGACCACGCTCCTCAAGGTCATCCTGGGATTGATTACGCCGAGCCACGGGAGGGTTTTGGTACTGGGGAAAACGCCTCAAAGTAGCCGCGGTAGCATAGGTTACGTTCCTCAACACAACCTTTTCGACCGCAACTTCCCCATAAGCGTCTGGGATGTGGCGTTGATGGGACGCTATAGCCGAGCAGGGCTCTTCCGAAGATATAGCAGTGATGATAGGACAGCCGCACTAAATGCCCTGCAGGCAGTGGGTATGCTCGATCATAAAAACCACCAGATGGGGAAGCTGTCAGGTGGGGAACAGCAGAGGGTCTTGATTGCGCGGGCCCTCGTATCTGAGCCCAAGCTCTTACTCCTCGATGAACCTACAGCCAGCGTTGATTCCACGATGCAAACCGAGTTCTATGAGCTCCTTGACAGGTTGAAGCATCGGATGGCTATAGTGCTGGTGTCGCATGATATCAGTGCTGTTTCCGTTTATGTGGACAAAATTGCCTGCCTCAATCGCCAGCTTTTCCATCACGGTTCCCCTGAAATCGAGGCCGAAGTGCTGGAAGCCACCTACAAGTGCCCTGTGCAGATGATAGCTCACGGCACCGTTCCCCACAGGGTATTGAAGGAACACTGAAGTCATGATCGATGCACTGCAGTACGAATTCATGAGGAACGCCCTCTACGCCGGGATGTTGGCGTCTGTAGCCTGCGGTATCATCGGCGTCTATGTTGTAGTCAACAGGATCGTATTCATCAGCGGCGGAATCGCTCACGCCTCATTCGGCGGCATCGGGCTGGGATACCTTGCAGGATTCAGTCCAGTTCTGGGAGCGATGGTGTTCACCCTGGCCTCTGCCTTAGGAATGGGGCTGATCACCAAGAAGACGAAATTGCCCGAGGATACCGCTATCGGAATACTATGGGCAATGGGGATGGCACTGGGTATAATCTTCATCGGCCTGGCCCCAGGTTACGCGCCCGATCTGTTCAGCTACCTCTTCGGCAACATTCTTACAGTGCCCTTTTCCGACCTGATCCTCATGATTATCCTGGACTTCATCATAGCCGCGATAGTCATAGCCCTTTACAAGGAGTTCCTGGCCCTTTCATTTGACGAAGAGTTCGGCACAGTGGTCGGAATCCCGGTTGAGAGATTGTACCTCATCCTGCTGTGCATGATTGCGCTGACTGTGGTTGTGCTGATAAGAGTCGTCGGCATTATCCTGGTGATAGCCCTGCTTACCATCCCCGCCACTATGGCGAGACAATTCACTCACGATCTGCGGAAAATGATGCTCCTGGCCATCCTTTTCGGCGCGTTCTTTACTTTCGGAGGTCTATGGTTGTCCTATGAGTTCGACCTCGCATCTGGAGCTACCATAATACTCTTCAGTGGAACAGTATTGCTCCTGACACTCGGGCTTTCCAGACTGCGCGGCAACAGGCACAAGAGATGGGACATTGCTTCATCAGAGGCCGAGTAGGGAAAGAGCAGAAATCCGGTAGCGATCTATTCAGGTCTTTCAATCACTGAGGCCACAGCATCACCAGAATCTTCTTCCACTTCGTTCTTGTCCCAGTGAACCTTCTTGACCACAAGCCAGATAGTAGCAGCGACAAACACCAGAATCGCTATAAGCTGACCTTCCTGTATAGGACCAGCGAACGTCTCCGTATCCCCGCGCCAGAACCTCACGGTGAAGGTCAGTAGAGAGTACAGGACCAGATATAGCGCAAGCAGAGAGCCGCTTGGCTTGAGGCGACCCCGGAACACCCAGAACAGAAGAGCGAAAATGACCAGGTCCCCCAGCAATTCGTACATCTGGGTGGGATGGATCAAAGTACCCAGCGAAGCACAGCCACTGGCGTGGCTGGCCGGATGAGAATAGAAAACAGCCCAGGGCAGGGACGTTGGTTCTCCACAGCAACAACCGTTTATTATGCATCCCACCCTGCCAATGGCCTGCGCCAGTATGATGCCCGGCGCTGCCAGGTCGACCAGTGGCGCTAGCGATATTCGCCGCAGCCTGCAATATATCCATGCCCCCAGCAGCCCTCCCAGTATCGCCCCAAAGATAGTCAACCCTTCGAACCCAAAGATTTCACGCGGGTGGTCGATGTAGTAATCATACTTATCAATAACATGAACAAGCCTGGAGACGATTAGTCCCATCGGGATTCCCCATAGGGCGGCAGCCATGACGTTCTCGGTGGTGACCCCCCCCCTCCTGATGGTGAAGTACCAGACCCACACCACCAGAGTCGCAACAGCTAAAGCAACCATTATTCCATACCAATGTATGGTAATAGGGCCCAGGCTGAATGCTTCCGGGTCAATGTTGATTTCGATTTCGCCTTCTCCTAATCTAAAAGTCGTAGGGTGGGTGAAACATAGTGTAACCCACCGCTCATTTTAAGTTATTACATATATCCCTTACGTTTTTTGCCTTCTCTGTTCGGAATTGGTGGGTTACGTTATCACTTCACCCACTCTACACTAGCTGCAGGTACACAATTATATTATAAGCCAGACTTACCCTCTCACACAACACGTTAAATCAGGCCCTCCCCGATGGGGCGAATCACAGATACCACGCCTGTACCTGTTGCAATAACCGTTGAGCCATGTTATACCTATTTAGGCACGAAATCCGGGAACGGAAGATGAAGAAAGAGAAAGGCCTTCTGGAGATTCTGCGGGAGAAAGGTTACCGCCTTACACCCCAGAGGATGATGGTGCTGGAAGCCATCGAAGCCAGCCATGACCACATCAGCGCAGAGGAAATCCACACCAGGGCTCGCATCCAGTATCCCTATATAAACATCTCCACTGTGTACCGCACTCTGGAGCTCCTGAAGGAAAACGGCCTTGTGACCGAGACAGACTTGGGTGGTGAACGGTTTCTGTATCACCCGGCAGGGAAAGCGCAGCACCACCACCTGGTATGCCGCAAGTGCGGCAAGGTCAGGGATATCGATGCCTCCGTGTTCCAACAGTTGCGAGATGAGCTAAAGACCAGACACAGCTTCGACGCTGAGTTCGAGCACATCGCGATATTTGGAACCTGCAAGAGCTGCCAGGCTTGATCGGCCTCCTTCTAATAAGAAAGCTGGGATTGGAGGTTCTGAAGATGGCTATCTTCCCGTCAAAGGAATGGGTTGAGGAAGTACTGAAGACCGCGGAGAAAAGTGAGAAGTATAAAGAAGCGGCGAAGGATTGGGAAGGTGATTTCCTGTGTAAGTTCGAAGCTGACGAGGGGTTCCTTACGGACCTGAGCAGAAAAGAGGTTGTGGAAGGTTTCATAAGCTACTTGGATATGATGGCGCCGGAGGAGCGAAAGAAGTACAAGGGCACTCCTTCAGGCGATGCCCTTGCAACGAAAATGGGCATACAGTGGGATGCTCCTATCGAAGAACTGGATGTAAACGAAATATTAGGCAGAATATCAAAGTTGTCGGTAGACGATTTGAAAGGTGGAGCTCTGTATTGCTGGGTAGATTTCTGGCATGGCAGCGTAAGAAATATGATACCTGTGGCACCAGGTGAACACGAAGATGCGGCTTTCAAGCTTTCCGGGAAATACAGCAATTGGAAACTGCTGCTCTCGGGTCAGCAGGATGCTGTGAAATTAACAATGACCAGGAGATTGAAACTTGAGGGCAACCTGGCTTATATGATGAGACGGGTGAAAACAGTGTCAGTACTGGCGAAAGAGGTATTTGCCGGAGTTCCCATCGACTGACTCAACAAAACAGTAGAAACCAAGGTTGCCCCCTCAGCGGGCCATCTGCGTCTGTTAACTTTTGACAAACACACCAGGTTATTTCTTTCCATCCTCACTTGTCTAATGCATCGCCTGATAGCTGAGTCTATAGATAGTGGCAAATAACAGCCTCTGGCAAATGGATACCACCAGGAATGCCTTCAGTGCGGTATCTGGTGTGGTATAAGAGAGTGGGGTTTTTCCTGGCCGTGGGCCTCCATCAACCTGTCATTGCCCATGATCTCGCGGGGGTTCCCGTCCGCAACGATGCGCCCCCTGTCTATGAGCACGACACGGTTGCACACCTCCAGGACAAGTTCGAGATCATGTGAGGCGACCAGAAATGTCTCCGCTGATGCCTGCAAAAGGCGGATGAGACGGCGCCGCGAGCGGATGTCCAGGTTAGCGCCGGGCTCGTCGTAGATTACCAGTCGGGGCCGCATCGCCAGCACTCCTGCAATCGAGACCATACGCTTTTCCCCTTCTGAGAGATGGTGAGAGGGCCTGTCAACGAGTTTCGATGCCCCCACGGCTGATAGTGCCTCAGTTACCCGCGCTTCCACTTCATCATTCGACAGCCCCATGTTCTGCGGGCCAAAGGCTACGTCGTCACGCACGGAGGGGCAGAAAAGTTGATCGTCAGGATTTTGAAAGACAAGGCCGACGTCGGGGCGAAAGTCTCCATTCAGTACTGGTTTGCCTAACACAACGATATCCCCATCTGACGGCTTCAGCACACCGCAGATTTCCAGAAACAAAGTGGTCTTACCAGCACCATTGGGACCAATCAGTCCAACCTGCTCTCCCGGCATCACTTCGAGATTCACGTCCCCCAAAACCTGGTTCCCATCTGGATAGGAAAAGCATAATCCGGAAATTTTGAGCACAGGTTCGACTACCAACTCTTCCGATGACATTATCACCTCTGACCTTTCGCTACGCACGTTCGAGCCATTGTAGCGTAGCTGTTGACCCATGTCTATATCAGCACCTCTCCAGCGACAAACCCGGCTACGATCAGGAGTGTTAAGCCAAGAGCAACTACATCGGCGGTACAGGCCTGAAACTCGCCCCTAGCGGGCTTGGCATGGCCATAGCCGCGCGTAATCATGGCCTTGTAAACCCATTCAGACCGCTCGTAGCTGCGCACCAGGATACTTCCGCCCAGCCAGGCCAGGACTCCCAGGCCATGCGGACTAAGACGCCGCCCGCGAAACCCCCTGAGTCTCATTGCAGTCTCCATTCGATGCAAATAGCCGCCGATCTCGTCAAGATAGCGGAAGGCGAGAAGTGCCATATCGGTCAGGATAGCCGGGAGGCCCAAAGCCCGCATCGCTTTGAGGGTGGTCAAGAAGGAAGCGGTGCCGAACATGACCAGGCCAACAGTCAGAATGCAGAGAAACCTGGTAGCTATCAGGAGTACGGCAACAAGCCCTTCCTGCCTCAAATCGAGCGGGCCAATGCTCGCAACAACGGTCTGTCCCGACAGAAAGGGCAAGAGGACAACCACCGCAAGGAGGAAGAATGATTGGTAACGCAAACGGGTCAGCATGAAAGAGACCGGTAGTCTGGAGATACCATAGACAAGTGCGGTAACCAGCACCATTGCCGGCAGCATGCGCAGGTCCTGGACAAAGGAGAAGGCGAAAATTAAGGCCATAAGGCCAATTAGCTTGAACCTTGGGTCCCACCGATGAAATGGAGAGCCAAGATGGATATATTCATCAATTCCGAAGTTCATGCGTAATCCAGCATCCTCGGCCGTACCCTATGTAGAAAGACAGTCACCAGCGCGGTAAAGGTGCCCTCAATAAACATCAAAGGCACATGGGCCACAGCGAGTGTATATATCGCCGCCCGCTCGACCTCCACATCAAAGCCGGCCCCGATGAATGAGACCAAAATGACCAGAAAAAGGCCCGCCGACAGGCCAATGGCGCAGGAGCCGGCCAGAAACCCAAAGATGCCCGTCGTGATACGGCCAGCCTCCCTCCGGATGTTACGCAGCCGAAATATGTGATAGGCCAGGAGCGCAGGGACTCCCATTACGATGGCATTTACCCCCAGAGTTGTCAGCCCTCCGTGCTGAAACATCACCGCCTGGAAGAACAGGCCGATGAGAATCGCCGGGAAGGCATAGTAACCAAGGACAGCACCCAAAAGGCCGTTCAGCACCAGATGGACACTGGTGGGCGGCACCGGGATGTGGATCCAGGAGACCACAAAGAAAGCAGCCGTTAGTATGGCGGCTTTGGGAATGCTCTCCCGGGGGTTTGCTTCCTGGTTTATTTTGCGGACTGAATACCAGATGATTGGGACAGTGGCAGCATACCCGGCACCACACACAGCAGCGGGGAGGATGCCATCGGGGATATGCATCAGGCCCTTCTCCGTGAGAAATAGAGTGCCGTACCGGCGATTCCCCAGACAACGCAAACCGCCATCAGCACGATCTGAAGAACGCTGTAGCCCCCGGAGCTACCAGCGACTACTGCGCCCTCGCCGACAGGGATATGAACCATGTCCCCGTGGCCCGCCTGGCGCACCTGGACATCCCAGGTGCCCGGCTTCGTACTGTCGGGCACGAAGGTGAAGCGGCCCTCATCGTCACAGACCCCGGTCAACCAGGGAGTGCTGGGATTATCAGGTGCATAGACCATCACCTGGGCCCCGCCCATTGGCTCTCCAGTATCGTATTTAGCGACAATCTCGATCTCCGTGCTGCTTGTGTATTCAATCCTGGCACCATGGGCATAGACCTGCATAGGCAGCACCAGACAGAGGGCAAGAGTAAAAATAAGACCTGTGATAAGCTTCCGCTTAATACACACAATTACACTACCTCTCCGAACCGGTGGCTAATGTCCGGGTTCGAGACAGCCGTCCTCATATTAAGTCCGATAGGACTACTCGCAAAGGCAATAACAATGGCCTTCGCCAACATGACCCAGGTGAAGCTCAGTCATGTTTATATCTACCGGTTCCCCTTCTGCTGCATCGGCAAAAGGCTCAAAACCGATAGCGCCAAGGTTCAAATCATCATCCAGGGGCGTGTCAGCGTCACCAAAGATATGATCGAAGTGGAAGGTCATCTCCAGATCCGCGACGCCGTCCTCCTGAAGAATGCCCTTACGCTCGTCACCTACATATTCGCCGCAACTGTATCCGCATTCCTCGTCTATACTGATAGTGAAGTCCACAACCTGGCCGCCTTTCTCGGCTGTGCCGATGATAACAATGCTGTGGCCAGCAGCGGGGCCCGACGATGCCCGCACCATCTCCCAATAGATAGCATTGTAATGGCCTACTTCGGCATCCTGCACTTCGCCTACAAGGATGGGAGGAGCGTCCTCGCCGCCTTCGGCCAGATCCACGGTATATACGTCGTCAAGGCCAATCTCCACTTCAGGCTGTATGACACCATCTGAGTGGGGATCGTATGGGGGATCGGTCTGATAGGCAGTCACGTCTGCCAGGGTAATGTACACATGATCGAAGCTGATGCTCCATCCGTCTTTGGAGACGAAGCCCTGCCGGACAAAGTCCTCTCCATTGGCGTAGAACTGAAGCGTCCCCGTCTCCGTACCACCCCCACCGCAACCGATGAGCACAGTACCGACTACAACCAGGATAGCAATGCCTAGAATAAGTGATGCCTTTACCATCTAAATCCTCCTGAAACTATATTCTCGAAAATATAAGACTGTGCGCATCTACATGTAGTTGCAATCAATTGCACTAATTCTTGCCAAAAAAAAACCTGTTGGCCGCCCATCTTTCCCAACAATCATCTTGCTACTAATGGCTACTGCAAGAAGCACTTATTGCAACTCATTGCAATAACCACCTACCAAAATACCACAACTGCAGAGGCATGTCAAACCCTTTGACCCACCCCAATCCATAGATTCTATCCTGGTTGTAGTCCTGCGCAGGTTTTGCAATTTGGGTGCCGCAGCCTCGGACAAGGACGCTCTGGTCGGCCTGCGAGGCGTTGAGATGGCTTGACTGCCAAATGACATGGGCATATCATTGCCGCCAGGAGCAATGACGGATAAGAATGTCCTCACCGCAAATTGAAATGGGAAATCCCGGATAGAAACCCGGGGGCGCTTCCTAAATCCGATAATTCGTGTATAATGCTCATATAGCCATCGACGTGTAATTGAAAGGGACGTAAGACATTGCTGCGCAGATTCTCGAAGACACTCCGGGACAAGCTGACCAACAGCAGGGATGAGCAGGATCAACCACCCCCTCCCAAACAGACTGATGTAAAAACGGACCTGGAGAGGGCGGAAGAGCCCAAAGCGCAAGCCGCACGCCTATCCTCCAAACCCGGGGATTCCCAATGGCGTCAAAGCCGCAGACGGCCTGCCCGCGAAAACAGACCTCCCACAGCAGCTTCCAGTGATAGGGCGAAGACCACGCCCGGGACAACCCCCAGAACAACATGGAATCTATCGGAGTTTCAGATAGCACCGGCCGAAGGGAAGACACGCTTCCATGACCTGGACCTGCCAATCGAGATCATGCATGCGATCCATGATCTCGGGTTTGAATACTGTACGCCTATCCAGGCCGCGATACTGCCGGATGCCCTCGCGGGCATAGATGTAACCGGCAAGGCACAGACCGGTACCGGTAAGACCGCCGCCTTCCTGATCACTATCCTCACACACTTGAAACGCCGTCCCCCGGGCGAGAAATACCGTCCCGGTACGCCCCGCGCTCTGATCATGGTCCCCACACGCGAACTGGCGATGCAGGTCAATAAGGATGCGAGTCTGCTGGGGAAATACTGTCATTCCAAGGCCGTTGCCGTGTTCGGCGGGATGGACTACCAGAAACAGAAGCGGATGCTTGAGGAGAAGGTGGTTGATATTGTTGTGGCCACCCCCGGACGGCTGCTGGACTTCAAGCGACAGGGTGACGTAAACCTGGGCAAAGTCGAGATACTGGTAATCGATGAAGCTGACGAGATGCTCAATATGGGCTTCATACCCGATATGCGGCAGATTGTACACAGTACCCCGCCCAAGGCGAATCGGCAGACCATGCTCTTCGGTGCCACGCTCACATCCCAGGTGACCCGGCTTGCCTCGCAGTGGACGCGCAATCCCGTTACAGTTGAGATCGACCCCGAGCAGGTGGCCGTCGATACGGTTGACCAGGTGCTGTACCTCGTCAGGACCAGAGAAAGGTTCACCGTCCTGTACAACTTGATCACCCGGCAGAATCTCAAGCGGGTCCTCGTTTTCTGCAACCGCCGGGATCAGACTCGCAGACTGGCGGATCGGCTCACGGCTCATGACATCAATTGCGCCGTTCTCTCCGGAGAAGTCGCCCAGAAGAAGCGAATAAGGACGCTCGAGGACTTCCGTTCGGGCAACATCAGGGTGCTGGTAGCCACAGACGTGGCCGGGCGCGGTATTCACATTGACGCCATCAGCCACGTGGTGAACTACAACCTGCCGCTGGATGCGGAGGACTACGTCCACCGCATCGGCCGCACCGGCCGGGCCGGCGCCACCGGAGCATCAGTCGGCTTCGCCACCGAGGATGAGTCTTTCCAGATCCCCGCTATCGAGAAATACCTGGGAGAATCACTGCGCTGTGTGTATCCGGACAATGCACTGCTCACTCCGGTGCCGCCTCCCACTGCGAGCGTTCCATCGCAGCCACGCCCGCCAGCCCCGCGGCCTGGGCGTCGGCGAACTCGGGACAGTACTTGATCAGCCCGCCGCGTCCCTGCAATGCCCCGGGCGTCAGTTCAGCCGCCATGCTGCCGCGTCAGGGACTTCATAATACTATCGGTAAATATCGAATTCGGGAAAACGCTGTTACTTTGGAGCTTGCATGAACAGCGAGCTCCGTATGTTATGTGAGAAATCAATGAGAAGTGAGAACATCCGCAATGTAGCCATCATAGCGCACGTTGATCATGGCAAGACTACGCTGGTCGATCAGCTTTTACGCCAGAGTGGCCAGTTTCGTATGGGGGAGCTAGTCGGTGACCTGATCCTTGATTCTAACCCGCTCGAACGTGAGCGCGGAATCACAATTCTGGCTAAAAACTGTGCTATCGACTATACCGATCGCAAAGGACGGGAAGTGCACATAAACATCATTGATACTCCGGGCCACGCGGATTTCAGTGGTGAGGTCGAGCGGGTACTCATGATGGCTGATGGCGTTCTTCTGCTGGTTGACGCCTTTGAAGGCGTCATGCCACAGACACGTTATGTCCTCTCCAAGGCGCTCTCGCTGGGCCTGAGACCGATCGTGGTGATCAGCAAGATGGATCGTCCAGATGCCCAGCCAAACGATGTGCTCAACGAGGTTTTTGATTTGTTGGTAGACTTGGGGGCTGATGATCATGCCCTTAATTTTCCCACCATCTATACATCCGCACGTGATGGATGGGCAGCAGTGAATCCGGACGAGCAGAATTCTTCAGATATTCATGATATATTCGATGCAATCATCGAATATATCCCTGCTCCACAGCTTGATGCTGATGCGCCTCTACAGGCACTTATAACTACACTGGATTATAACGATTACGTTGGGCGGATCGGCATCGGTCGGGTGTTCGCCGGGACATTGTATTCCGGGAAAGACATTATCGTCATCGACTGTGAAGGTAACCAGTCGAAGCAGAAAATCAACCAGCTCTTTCGATTTGACGGTCTGGGCCGCAGGGAAGTAGACCGTATTGATGTCGGTGATTTGTTTGCAGTAGTGGGTCTTGATAAGTTCGATATAGGGGATACCATCGCCGATATCGATCACCCGATCCCGCTGTCAACTGTGGACATGGACAAGCCCACCATCCACATGACTTTTCGCATCAACGATGGTCCGTTCAGCGGGCGTGAAGGCAAATACGTTACCAGTCGGCAGATACTTGAGCGGCTACGAAAGGAATTGAAGTCCAATGTGGCTCTTCGTTTGGAAGAAAGAGGCGATGAATTCATTATCTCGGGCCGGGGAATTCTTCATTTGGGTATTCTCCTGGAGAACATGCGCCGGGAGGGCTACGAACTGACTGTGGGCAAGCCGGAAGTCATTTATCGAGAAAAGGATGGTAATCTGCAGGAACCGCTGGAGCTCCTGGTAGTTGATGTGCCTAACGAAAGCACCGGAGCCGTCATGCAGCTTTTGGGAAACCGGCGAGCCGAGATGGCAACCATGGAGACGTCAGATACCCATACTCATATCGAATTCAAAGTGCCTTCTCGCGGACTAATTGGTTTGCGGTCAAAGCTACTGACTGCTACTCAAGGAGAAGCGATTATGCACCATCGTTTCTTCGAATACGGGGACTTCCGGGGAGAGATTCCCGGCAGAACCAGTGGTGTGCTGGTTGCTGCTGGTACGGGCCAGGTTTCCGCGTATGCCCTTGACCAGCTTGCCGACCGGGGTACCCCATTTGTTGAGCCGGGGGACGCGGTATACCAAGGACAGATCGTTGGGGAACATTGCAAGGACAACGATCTGGAAGTAAACGTAATTCGGCAGAAAAAGCTCACAAACGTACGCGCTTCAACAAAAGACACTACGATTGTATTGAAGGCCGCCTGGCGACCGGAACTGGAGACAGCGCTGGAGTATATTGAGAGTGATGAACTAGTGGAACTAACTCCTCAGTCGATACGCTTACGCAAGCGTTTTCTCAAGGAAGCTGACCGCCGCCGGGCAATGAAGAAAACTTCTCGTTAAGATTGGCCTGCCTCCAATTATTGTACCACTTCTAAAGTTAGAGTTGCTGGCGTGTAGAACAGCTGTATAGCTTCTGAAGTTGGAGGTCGATACCCCAAAGAGCTGTGCTGTCTGACCTGATTATATTCCTTCCTCAAGTTTTCGAAGTCTTGGTATAACTTATACCAACCACAACCGGGAAGAAACGACCAAC
>DAOUTY010000076.1 GCA_030668425.1 Chloroflexota bacterium | reverse complement strand
CTCCTTCGGCATACCCATAAAGTAGGTATTAACCCCTGGCAGCACAGGCAGGTCGGGAAAACGTTCCGCAACGGCCTGCACCCCGACACCGCAGCCCAGTGAAAGAACGGCATCAACATCCTCTATTCTGCCTAGCAGCATCTCCAGGAATTCAAGATCGCACTGCCTTTTTATTGTGTACTCCGAGAATGAATGTACGCCATTCCCGCTTCTTGCTTGAGCCAAATCCAACGCGCTGTGAAGAAAGGAAACCTCCCGTTCACCACCGGCATCACAAACGGTCATGCAGGTGCCGCAGCCCAGGATTAACACCTTGCCATAAGGCTCAATCATTCGGCTTATTTCCTCAATACTTTTTTGCTCCGCAACTATCAACTTTTCACCTCCTGCATAATTATCGAAGCTAAGTAGAGATTGCCTACCTGCTCGGCAAACCTGTCCAGTTCTTCAGCAGGGTCGCCATCATTCGTGACAGTTGATACAAACGCCTGGATACGTTCCGGCTGAATCCCGATCTGTGTTAACACCCCCCTAACCTTCTCAACACGCTGACGTACCCAGAAATCGGTGTTTTCCCTGGCACACTGCTCCCCGCAACCGGCGATAAAAACACCTTCGGCTCCCATCTCAAATGCGCGCAGCATATGATCGGCTTCTACCCTGGCAGTACAAAGGACAGGCACTATCCAGATACTTGCCCCGGCCCCTCTCCAGAGGCCTGCCAGAGTGCCTGTGCCAAAGAGACCATACTGACAGCAAAATCCGACAATCAGCGGCCTGACATTCGACTGTGCCGCAGCTTTAAGAACATGCTCCAGTTCTTCACTTATATGTCGGCGGTCATAAGGCTTACGTAAAACTATCGCCTTCGCCGGACACTCCACGACGCACACACCGCAGGCTTGACACTGATCAGAGGGTATTCGAATTGTGCCGCTGGCATCCAGGTACGGCACATGATATGGGCAGACCCTTAGGCAGGTGAGGCAAGTGGCACACTTGTCCTGAAAGAGGATATCTGCCCCCATACCACACCGGAGGCACCTTCTCGCTTCGTTAATAGCTGCTTCCCAGCCATAGCCGAGTTCCACCTGCTCGAAGTCATTCGCCCGCGCTTGTGGAGGAATGGTCGGCAGGTCAAGCCTGTCAATCCTCCTTATCATTTCTATGGTCTCAGGTAGCAACTCACCCGATAGCTTCTCCCTTGAGTCTTTATCAGCCAACGGATACCTGTGTTGCATGTAGTCGTCGATGCGGTAAGCTGCCAGCCTGCCAGTCGCCAGCGCCTCAGTCACAGTTGCCGGTCCGGTGACGGCATCTCCACCAGCAAAGACCCCCGGTCTATTGGTAGTGAATGTAACCGGATCAACCTGAATGGTACTGCCCTTCCCCACTCTAACGCCGAAACCACCCGGGGTCTGGGGCGCTTGCCCTATCGCTACTATCAAGGTATCGAATTTCTCGTTAAACTCACTGCCTTCTATCGGCACCGGCCGACGCCTTCCCTTATCGTCGGGCTCACCGAGTTCCATCCTGACACTGGTTACATTCAGGCCCCCGTTCTCCCTGCCGATTCGGGTCGGCACCACCAGGAATTGCAAATCAATTCCCTCCTCCATGGCTTGCTTAACCTCTTCATCGCTCGCTGGCATCTCCGTCCGACTACGCCGGTAAAGAATCTTCACTTCGTTCACACCCAATCGAAGCACAGTTCGTGCAGCGTCAACCGCTACATTACCTCCGCCCACCACAGCAACCCTTTTCCCCAAGGATGGTTTAAGACCAAGGTTGACCTCCCGAAGAAAGGTAGCCCCATCTATTACTCCCGGGCTTTCCTCTCCCTCTATCCCCATTCTGAGCCCCTGGTGAGCACCAATGGTTACAAAAACAGCCTTGTAACCCATATTTAAGAGAAGGTCCAGAGACACTACACGGGTATTCGTCCTGATTTCAACCCCCATCTTGGTCAACCTCTGTACTTCGGTATCAACAACCGTCCGGGGAAGGCGATATTGAGGAATACCTACCCGGAGCATGCCTCCCAGTTCCGAATGAGCCTCAAAAACAGTCACCGGATAGCCGAGCTTCCTCAGATAATAAGCACAAGCCAATCCCGCGGGGCCGGATCCTACTATGGCAACTTTCTCGGTGTGCTTACTCTCAGCTTCAGCCCGAACCATCTTATCCCCGCCGAATTCTACAGCGAACCTCTTCAGCGCCCGGATTGCGACGGGTTTATCTACCTGGGTACGCCTGCAGGCTTCCTCGCAGGGATGAGTGCACACATAGGCACAAATAGACGGGAAAGGATTGCCGTTCCTTATAACCTGCAACGCTTCCATAATCTTTCCCTGAGCCACCAGATCAACGTATTCTCTGATGTCCATATGTAAGGGGCAAGCATCCTGGCAGGGCGGGACAAGGCTGTGGTCCAGAGTGGATTTTTTTATTGCCGTGGTTTGACATTCGCGAGTACTACCGATTACAGACGAATTCATCAGACCGCCTCCATAGGAGTAGTCAAGCTATGGCTCGTATACTACTCTCTTCTAGCGGCGAGGCAATCAGTAACATCACGGGGTATGACCAGACTAAATCGCTGGAAATCCTACTGGGGAAAACCCTGGTTTGCTGACCAGGAAAATCCTGGTTTCGGAGAGACCCTGAGAAGTGGAAAGAGGCATTCCTGTCTAAACGATCACAGAGCTATGATTCTCTTGCGGATGGCATATCTAATGAGGTCAGCTTTGTTATGGATATTCAGTTTTTTCATCAGGCTGGTCTTGTACCATTCAACGGTCTTAGGGCTGATGACCATTATTTCCGCAATTTCCCTGGCTGTATTTCCCTCAACAACCAGCTTGAGCACTTCCCTCTCCCTATCCGTCAACTGCTGGTACGGGTCATCCTCCGCTTTATCGTTTGTTTTTTGCTGGCATTCTTCGACCAGGGCCGCCGCCGCCGACGGCGAGAGGAAAGAATCGCCATTATGGACAGCCTGAATTGCCGAGGCAAGCTCCGAGAATGCCGCGCTCTTGGTAATGAAGCCATAGGCCCCTGCTGCGATGACGGGTATGACGTACTCGCTGTCATCATACTGAGTCACTGCCAGCACCTTCGTTCCCGGGAATTCCCTTCGTATTCTGCGCGTCGCTTCCAGTCCGCCCATAGCGGGCATTGCCAGGTCCATAAGCACCACATTGGGCTCAAGCTGTCTTACCTTTTGTAGTGCTTCCTTCCCGCTTGCTGCCTCGCCGACCACTTCTATGTCTGCAGCCAGCGCCAGCAGAGCGCGAATCCCATCCCGCACAAGGGTGTGATCATCAACCACCAGCACTCTTATCTTCTTCATCTACGTCCTCACCCGCCCGTGAAATCTTCACCTTAACTTTGGTCCCCTTCCCAGGCTGGGACTCAATACGACAGCTGCCACCCACCAATCTCGCACGCTCTTTTATAGTAAATACACCTGTGCCCCGGCCGCTGGAGTCCACCCGTGTCAACTTGTTAACCTCAAAACCTTTGCCGTCATCCTCAATGCTCAGCAGGCACTCACGAGCGTCGCACTTCAGTCCAATACGGGCATTTTTCGCCCCCGAATGCTCCACTATGTTGCCAATTGCGCCTTGTGAGATGCGGAAAAGCGTCACTTCAAGTTCCGGTCGGAAGCGCTCATCCGTTCCTTCGAATTCAGCAGATACATTAATGCCGCGAGGCTGAAGTGTATCCTTCGCATACCGGTGGATTGCAGCGGCCAGCCCGAGTTCATCCAACAATGTAGGTCGGAGCTCCTTCATCAGGCTGACTATCTCATTGCCAGCAAGTACCGCGTTAGAGTGAATTGTCCTCAGTTTATCCAGAAATTCAGTATCGCCAATGCCTCTCATTTCTGCCATACCTATAGCGGCCTGCAAATTAAGGGTCAAGCTTGTGATTGTTTGACTGGTCTCGTCATGCAACTCCCGGGCGACCCTTTTTCGCTCCTCCTCCTGCGCTGTAAGAGCATGTTGAAGCAGCCTCTGATATCTCTCCCGCCCCATTCTCAACCCCTCATGCATCTTCGCTTGCTCGATTGCCGTGCCCAGATAGTCGCCAATTGTATTGAGCAATGATACGTCGTCTGCACCAAACCACCCTGCCACGTGGCTGGCGACGTTCATCACACCCACAACCTTATCCTTAGATTTCAAAGGAATGCTCACGAACCCCTTGAGTCCCTCCGCGCTCACTAGATCGGGGTGCGCAACCAGGGGACTCCTGGAGACGTCCTCAAGCAGCACGGGCTCACCTGTTTGGGCTACGCTTCCCGCAATTCCTTCGCCAAGGCGCAATCGCATCTTCTCGGCGTATGCCGCGGACAGGCCCTGCTGGACGCGGTAGTGAAGGGTCTTGGAATGATCATCCAACAGCAGAATCCCTCCGATATCGCCATTGATAATCTCCAGCACATTGTCCAGAGCAACCTTCAGGATGGCATCCAAATCCCACAGGCCGCTCACGGCACTCGCAATGTGACTCAACGCCAGGAGCTGATGATGTCGCCTCAGGATCTGTGTCTCTAACGCCCTCTCCGCAGTAACGTCTCTTCTCATCTCTGCTATGTATTTAATGTTGCCCCGGCTATCCCGGAGCGGATATGTGGTGATCTTGACATACCGTTCAATCCCAAGGGCTGGCTCAGGGTGAATAACCGTTGCGGCGCTACCAGTTTGCATTACCTCCATAAGCGGACAGTTCCATAAGGGGGCGCTGCATGGGCTGTCCCTATCCTGGAAGACTTCGTAGCAAAGCATACCAACCAGCGACGCGTCACCTTCAGGGAATCTCCCCCGCACCACTGAATTGGCGAACTGGACTCGGTGCTCACTATCGATGATGATAAGCTCATCTTCTACGCTGTCCACCAAGTCCTGTAAAACTATGTCTGAACTCGGGACTTTGCCGGCTGCTGCTTTTTTTCTAGCCATTATTCTCTCCTCCACTCCTCTGTGCATAATGCACATCAACTGCCTGGCCCTGCAGCATTGCGGAACGAGGCTGATCCAGCTTAACCATTCTGTACGCTCCCGCTAAGGTCTGCAGGTTGCAGAGCAGAAAGAGCGGAAACCAAATACGAATTCGGCTCTAGACCGTGGGCGGGCTTCTTGGTGACGTGTCTTATAACACGGGTCAGCGGGGATGTCAATAGCAGCAAATTGCGGCAGTGTTATGCCTGAGAGCCACCGCCCATTTCTCCGAACTCATAAAGGGTGACCGCGGCAGCAACCAGGCCAGCAGTCTCCGCCCTCAGTATGCGGCTGCCCAAACTTACAGGTTCGATTCCACAGCTCCGGGCAAAATCCACTTCGTGGGGGGAGAATCCACCCTCAGGACCGACAAAGATGCTGACTTCGGGGGTATTCTCAGTTTTAGGTAGTCCCTCCAAGGCAGCGCCAATTCCTCTCACCTTTTCCTCTTCCCAGGGTAACAACGAAACTCCGGTCGCCGACTCGCATGCCTCTCTGAATTGGACTACGTTATGTAAAACAGGCAGCTTGCCCCGCCTCGACTGCTGCGCTGCCTCAAGGATAATACTCTGCCAGCGGCCAAGTCGGTTGCCAACGGTTTCACCGGCCACGCACCGCTCGCAAACCATGGGGACAAAGCCTGTCACCCCGATCTCGGTGCACTTCTGAAGCACCAACTCGAAATTACTTCCCTTGAGCAGCGCCTGATACAGCGTTATCCTGGTTTGGGGCTCACCTGCAGCAGGGGCCCTGCTTATGATTGCCCCTTCGAGCTTGCCACCGCTCATCGCTCTAAGTTCCACCTCATATTCCCAGCCGCTATTATCAAGGATAATAATACGATCGCCCGTTCCCAGGCGAAGCACGTTACGCAGCCGATGAGCCAGCTTGCCAGCAACAACTACACTGCTCTGGGTGATGCAATTCTGAGGAAGAAAAAAGCGGTGCATAACCTAGAATCCCAGCCTCCCATCAGTCATGGGATGCCACAAGGGGCAATACGAATTGGGGGGAACTAACGCATTCCGTACCTTCAGGACCCACCACCGAAGGTATCCTTGACCCTATCGAAGAAACCCTTGTCATCCTGGGGCAGTTTTGCCTCCTCCAGGTTCTTCGCAAGCTCTTGGAATAGCTTCCTTTGCTTGGCATCCAAAGATTGAGGGGTAACTACATGAACTCTCACCAGTTGGTCTCCGCGACCGTAACCACGTAGCTGGGCAACGCCCCTTTCCTTGAGGCGGAAAATCCTGCCGGCCTGGCAACCCACGGGTATCTTCAGCGTAAAGTCACCATCCAGAGTCGGTATCTTTATCTCGTCTCCCAGAGCCGCTTGGGTGAAGCTTATCGGCAGTTCGTAGAGGATGTCGTTGCCGTCCCGTTTGAAGAACTTGTGCTTTTGCACCGAAAGTGTAACGTAAAGATTTCCCGGAGAACCACCGCTTGTACCCGCATCACCTTCACCGCTGATTCGAATCTGAATCCCATCATCGACACCAGCAGGCACCTTGATGGCTATCTTCCGCGCCACACGTTCCCTGCCCTGGCCCCTACAGCGAGAGCAAGGCTTCGTTATGATCCTGCCCTCGCCACGGCACTGGCTGCAGGGAGTTACATTTATGAACTGGCCAAATATGCTACGCTGAGCCCGCCGTACCTCACCGGTGCCATTGCAAGCGGAGCACCTCTCAGGTTGACTACCGGGCTCACTCCTGGTACCACTACAAACCGAGCATCTTTCAGTTCGTACGATTTCCACTTCCATCTCGCAGCCAAAAACAGCCTCTTCAAAGGAAATAGTGAGGCTGTAGCGCAGGTCGCCACCCCCTTGCGGCCCGGCACGCCTCGCAGTAGTGGCACCACCGAAGAAGGCTTCAAAGATGTCCCCGAAGCCTCCGAAGTCAAAGCCCTCGAAACCTTGACCACCAAACCCCTGGGGGGCTCCGGCATGGCCAAATCTGTCGTAGGCAGCACGTTTGTCAGGGTCACTGAGAACCTCGTAGGCCTCACTGGCCTCCTTGAACCTCTCCTCTGCCCCATGATCCTTGTTGTGATCAGGATGGTGCTTAAACGCCAACTTCCTGAACGCCTTCTTTATATCCGTAGCAGAGGCATTCCTGTCGACGCCGAGAATCTCATAATAGTCGTGCTTCTTAGCCATTAACTAAGCCGCCTAGCTTGTATTTCGCTAATCTAATATTATAGCACCACGAGTCATCCTGGTACAAGTTGAACCCAGCCCAGACCGCCGGGGTAACCCAACAGCCGTCAACTTAGCTTGACCCTCATAGGCACAAATGCTATACTCAAAAGCGTCCCTCACAGCTTCGGCAATCGAGGTACGACCAAGAAAGGAGCACCAGATAATGTCAGGTTTCGGCTTTAGCGAGGATCAGGAGACGCTGCGGCAAGAGGTGAGAAGATTCTCTCAAAAGGAGCTTGGCCCCGGGGCGCTGGAGCGATCCAAGATGCAGCCCCAGGAGCTGCATGAGAACTTACGCGATATAGACAAGAAGATCGTCGAGCTGGGATGGACAAAGATTAATGTGCCTGAAAAATACGGGGGGTATCCATTCGGCCACGTTGAGATAGGTATCATCATTGAGGAGGTACACAAGGTAGACCCCACTGTGGAGCCCCCGAGCGGTATGGAGGCGACAAGCGTTCTCCTGCAAACACTGCCGCAGGATATTCAAGACGAGTGGTTTCCTCCCCTGATCTCCCGT
>DAOUTY010000129.1 GCA_030668425.1 Chloroflexota bacterium | reverse complement strand
TATCGACCCCGAGGCCATATTCAAAGTTGTTACACTCCTCAAGGCCGAGGATTTCTACCGGGAGAAGAATCGCTGGACCTATGAGGGTTGCTTTCAACTCTATGATCGCAAAGAAGCTATCAATCAGATCACCGTAGCTTACGAACTGGCGCGCAAGCAACAGCTGGAGGCCGCTGGGGGAGCTGCATACCTGAGCCACCTGGTTTCCCAGGTCCCTACCTCGGTGCATGTCGAATACTACGCCGATATTGTCAGGCGTCTCTCCATGATGCGCCAGCTGATCTCCGCTTCCAACCAGATCGCTGCCATCGGCTACGAGTCACCTCCGGACAGTGATGATGCCCTCGATAGAGCGGAGAGCATCCTATTTCGGATGAGGTACGGGCAGAGCCAGCGTGACTTCGTCCACATCCGGGAAGTGCTCGATCGCTATTTCGAAGAGAGCAGCATGACCCAACATCCCGAGGGCTACCTTCCCCATATTCCTACCGGCTTCGCCGACTTGGACAAGATACTTGGTGGCATGCAGCGCTCCGATATGATCGTGCTGGCGGCAAGGCCCAGCCTGGGCAAGACCAGCCTTGCACTGAACATCGCCCGCAATGCTGCGATGGACCACGGGGCCAAGGTAGCACTGTTCAGCCTCGAGATGTCCAAGATGGAGCTCGGCTATCGCTTCTTATCCTGCGAGGCGGGTATAGACACAAAAAGACTAAGGCTCGACGAGTTAACCGAACGACAGCGAGAGAACATCATGGAGACCATGGGGATACTCTCCGAGGCCTCCATCTATATCGATGATTCGCCCTTCCTCAGAGATTCAGATATGCGCAGCAAGGCGCGCCGGCTCCACAACGAGAAGGGGGGGATCGACCTTATCATAGTGGACTACATCCAACTTATGCGCTCGAGCAGGTATACCGACAACCGGGTGCAGGAGATGGGCGATATTTCCCACTCAATGAAGGAGGTCGCCCGAGAGCTTGAGGTGCCTGTACTGGCCGTCTCCCAGTTGAGCCGGGCGGTGGAAGCCCGCCACCCCCATACTCCCATGCTTTCCGACCTCAGAGATAGCGGCTCGATCGAACAAGATGCTGACGTCGTGCTCTTTATCTACCGCGAAGATGTCTACTTCACCGAGGAGGATTGGAACAGCAAATTCCCCGAAAAGCCTTATCCCAAGGGAGTAGCAGAGCTCATAGTAGCCAAGCACAGAAACGGCCCGGTTGGGCGAGCTCACCTTTTCTTCCGCGAGCGAATAGCAAAGTTCGAGAACCTAGAGAAAGTCAAAGAGGGAAGACCGAGCTTGCTATGAAAAATTTCGGCGGTTTCCCTGGCAAGACGAAGTACACGCCTATTCCCAACCCGTTCTTCAGCACGGTGCTGCCCCAGATCGATGATATTGCCGAGATCAAAGTGACACTCCACATCTTCTGGGTCGTGTATCAAAAGCGGGGCTATCCCCGCTTTGTTACGTACCGCGAACTTCTCGCCAACCCCATGCTGACGGAGAAACCAGGGGACGATGGTCTCCCGGACGACCTTCTGCAACACAGCCTGGACCAGGCGGTGGAGCGGGGCACTCTACTCCATTTGACCGTGGAGCGTGACGGGCAGGTTGATGACCTCTATTTCGTGAATACCGAGGCCGACAGGCGAGCCATAGACAGGATAAAGAGCGGCGAACTCAAAATAGGGAAGCTGGTCGTGAGCGAGCCATACCCGGCAAGCCAGGAACAGCCCAATATTTTCGCCATTTATGAGCAGAACATCGGCATGCTTTCGCCTATAATTGTTGAGGAGCTCAAAGAGGCTGAAAAGACTTACCCGGAGTCATGGATTCAAGAGGCCTTCAAAGAAGCGATTGACCTCAATAAGCGCAATTGGAGATATATCTCTCGAATACTGGAGAGATGGGCAGCGGAGGGTAAAGACCATGGAGAGCATAGGCGACATTCTGAAACGGTCGCTGACCCCGAAGAGTACCGCAGAAGGTACGGACACCTCCTCAAGAGATAACCTTGCTAAAGAAGCAACCAGAGAAGATGAGTGCCCACTTTGCAAGGGGAGAGGCTGGTTGCGCTTCGACGTACCCTTCGGGCACCCTGACTTCGGCAGATTGGTTCCTTGTAAATGTACCGAAAAGGAGTTTGATGATGAGCACCTCGTTCGACTCGAACGGTACAGCAACCTGGGACCGTTGACCCGCCTCACCTTCGACAATCTGATGCCCCGGGGCCGCAGCAGCGACCCTCAAAATCAGGAGAGATTCGCTCACTGCTATCAAGTGGCAAGAGGCTTTACCCAGGAGCCCAAAGGGTGGCTGGTCCTGAGAGGGCCCAGCGGCTGTGGCAAAACTCACCTGGCGGCAGCTATAGCCAATCAGCGACTGCAGGAAGGGCACCAGGCATTCTTCATGATTGTCCCCGACCTTCTCGACCACCTCCGTACCACATTCAGCCCCAGCAGCGACATCGCCTATGACGAACTTTTCGAACGGGTGCGCAACGCCTCGCTACTGGTGCTTGACGACCTGGGCAGCCAGAGCAGCACCCCCTGGGCTGAGGAGAAGCTGTTCCAGATACTAAACCACAGGTTCAATGCGGAACTGCCAACGGTTGTTACAATCAACAACGTGGAGGAGCTGGATGAGCGACTGGCCGCCAAGCTAGAGGACCCCGACATAGCCCGGCAGTGCGAGCTGGAGAGGCCTCAAGTACCATTATTTCAGCAGGTAGGGGGCCTGAGCCCCCAATTCCTGGCCGACAAGACCTTCGAAACCTTCGATGCACGGGGAATGAATGCTGACGAAAAGGGCAGGGATAGCCTCCAGGCTGCCTTAAGGGAAGCACGCCAGTTCGCCGATACACCCAAGGACTGGCTCGTTTTAACTGGTGTGCACGGCTGCGGCAAGACTCACCTGGCAGCGGCCATAGCCAACCACCAGCTAAGAGCAGGACGTCACGTCTTCTTCACCGTGGTGCCAGACCTCCTCGACCACCTGCGCTACACCTTCAGCCCCGAAAGCAGGGTAACCTACGATCACGTCTTCGAAGCAGTGAAGACAAGTCCGCTGCTCATACTGGACGACCTGGGCACCGAGAGTGGCACGCCGTGGGCGCAGGAGAAGCTCTACCAGATCCTGAACTACCGCTACAACTCCCGGCTGTCCACAGTTATCACAGTGGGCGGCTTCCTGGAGGGAATCGAAGACCGATTGAGCTCGCGGTTAACAGACTTTGCGCTGAGCACCGTGATTCCCATCTCTGCCCCCGATTACCGGAGCCAGGTGAAGGCACCGGAGAACCCCAGGCCTTACCGCCAGCCCCGTAGAGGGCGGTAACTGAGCGAGACTGGACAACCACCCACTATGGTGCCTGCATGACCCCGCCGCATGCAAATCTTGACCTATCACCGTCTGTTAGATAAAATAGATGATTGGTGTTAATCAGCACATGATGCCATGCTGCTGGCCTTAAAGCAGAGGCAAGTGCACGAAGGACAGACAGGGAGAGGTGTCCGAGTGGTTTAAGGTGCCGCTCTCGAAAAGCGGTGTTGCTTTTTTGGCAACCGTGGGTTCGAATCCCACCCTCTCCGTGGAGAGGTGCTGGAGTGGACGATCAGGCGCGCCTGGAGAGCGCGTGGCCGGTTTACCGGCCCGTGGGTTCGAATCCCACCCTCTCCGCTCTTTTATCATCGTCCCGGGGCAGGGAGAAACAGATGGAACGACAGATATCCAAGGAAATGGCATCTAACCGGATGTCCGGATTTGCGGGGTTTTAGATAATGCCGGCAATCGCCATAATCGGGGGGCAATGGGGAGACGAGGGGAAGGGGAAGATAGTTGACCTTCTCTCTGAAAAGGTAAAAGTAGTCGTAAGGTTCTCCGGGGGAAACAACGCAGGGCATACCGTGGTCAACCAGTTCGGTGAGTTCCAGATGCACCTGATCCCCTCTGGCATATTCCATCCAGATGTGATTTGCATCATCGGCAATGGCGTGGTTATCGATGCCGCCGCGCTGTTAGGCGAGATAGAAACCCTCAAGCAAAACAGAATCAACGCGAGCAACCTCCTGATAAGCGATCGAGCCCACCTTGTTATGCCCTATCATATCCTTCTTGACGGACTGGAGGAAGAGGCGCGGGGCAGCGGAGCGATAGGCACCACACGCAAGGGTGTTGGCCCGGCATTTGCAGACAAGACCTCGCGCATGGGCATCCGCGTCTGCGACCTGCTTGATAAGGAGTCCTTTCGAAAACGGCTTGGCTTCGTTCTAGAATACAAGAACAGCATTTTGACCAAACTGTATGGCACTGCTCCTCTTTCCCTTGATGAGCTCTACCAGACCTACTGCGAGTACGGTGAGCGTCTGGCTCCCTTTGTCCGCGAGACCGACGTGATAGTGAGAGAAGCGCTGGAGAGGGGTGATCAGGTCCTGCTCGAGGGAGCACAGGGCACTATGCTCGACCTCGACTTCGGCACTTATCCCTATGTCACCTCAGCGCTATCAGGCGGGGTATCCCTGGGACTGGGGATGAGCCCCGCAAAAATCACAGAGGTTGCCGGAGTGTTCAAGGCATATACCACGAGGGTTGGTGGTGGCCCCATGCCTACAGAGCTTAAAGATGAATACGGAGAAATACTCAGAGAACGCGGGCACGAGTACGGCACCACTACCGGGCGTCCCCGCAGGTGCGGCTGGTTTGACGCCGTCATCACCCGCTACTCCGCCGATGTAAATGGCTTCACCTCGGCTGCCATCACCAAATTCGACATCCTCGACGAATTCTCCATAATAAAAATCTGCACCGCCTATGAGATAGACGGCGCTGTCTATACCCGTCCTCCAGCCAATTCAGCCCTGCTCGAGAGGTGTCAGCCGGTCTATGAAGAGCTGCCCGGCTGGCAATGCAACACCAGTGGGATTCGCCGTTTTGAAGAACTGCCCCCTCAGGCTCAAGCATATGTGAGAAGAATAGAAGAGCTAATAGGGTGCCCGGCCTGCCTGGTCTCCGTTGGCCCGGGACGAGATCAAACAATCATAATCAGACCCATCCCTTGACATTCGTTCATCATGAGAAACCATCTCACCAAGCCATGTAGGATACAAGAGAACCCGATCAGTTGTCAGTTCTCTATGGTATAATAACCGCGTAGGCGGCAAGAGTATCGAGGAGGTAAAAAAGTGACAGAAGTGTCAGACAAGCCAGAAGTAACCTTTGGCAAAATAACCGAAGAGGGACTGGCCAAGATGAGGGCCAAGTTCGGTGTGCCCTATTACCCTATTCGACAGAACGAATCAGCTTCAAAGGACTCCATAAGGCAATTCTGCAACGGGATAGGCGATGAAAACCCTCTCTTTCGCGACCTGGAATACGCTACGAGAACAAAGTGGGGGCACATCATTGCGCCACCCATGTTCCTCTATGCCGTGGCTTGCCCCCAGGGAATGGAAGGACTGCCCGGGGTACACGCCTTTTACTGCGGCTGCAACTGGGAGTGGTTCCAGCCTATCCATGTCAATGATGAACT
>DAOUTY010000146.1 GCA_030668425.1 Chloroflexota bacterium | reverse complement strand
TAGACCTCCGCTAGTCTAAGCTCAGCAACAGTTGAAAAGATCGTTTAAGTGTCATTGCGAGCCCTTCGCCTTATGTCATTCTGAGGGAGCAGAGCGACCGAAGAATCCTGCTCAGGATAAACTCCGCGAAGCAATCTCACCACACATACATTCGATATTGCTTCGACCCCTCTTCGACAGGCCTGTCCTGCGTCTATCGCAGGACTCAGGGCGAACGCAAGTACAGGCGATAGGTTTCGCTGCGTTGCATCTACCCTAATATTACTGTTCTTCGAGTCGGGGCCAGGGATAATCTAAGTGGGTTCTCCGCAAAGTTCGCTGATGAGAAGGTCGAGGGCAAGTTCCCCCTTATCCCCTCTGAATCTACCAGTCTTTATCGAGATGTCCGTGTCCAGCAATTTGCGATAGATGCTTCTTAGCCGCTCCATGGAATGTGCTTTGGCCTGCTCCAGGGTCTTGCGTAAAACGAAATCATGACCTATCCCCAGGGCGAGTTTGATCTCGGTGGCCTTGTGCCTTTGTAGGAGAAGGTCTTTAGCCTGTATGACGAGGCGGAACTGGCGGGTGATCATGAATAACAGGTATGGAGGTGCCTCCCCTTCATCCTCTAGCCGGTGGAGGAGCTTGGTTGCTGCGGCCGACCTGCGTTCCAGAATGGCATCAACCATGGCGAAGACGGTGAATTGCCTTGCCTCAGTCACCAGCGACTCGATGTCGTCCTTCTCTATCGCTCTTCCTAAGGCATGGAGGCAGAGCTTGTCGATCTCGTTGGAGAGAAGCCAGAGGTTACCACCGACAAGATTGGCGAGCAATTGAACGGCCGCTGGCGATATACTGCCACCACACTTCTTTGCTCTGATTCTCATCCAGTTGTGTAACTGGTCACCACTGAGGGCTTTGAACTCCCTTGCATCTGCCTGTGGGGAGAGCTTTTTCAAGAGGGGATTGTTCCTCTCGATCTTCCTGTCGATGAGCACCAGGACAGTGCTCTCTGGTATCCGCTTAACATATTCGCTGAGGGAGGACCAGCCGGAATTCTTGGTTGTTTGAGGGCGCTTTCCTTTGCCCTGTTGCTGGAAGAGGCCAAGCAATCCCTCCACGATTACAAGGCGCTTTGGTGCCAGGAAAGGTATGGTATCGCAGGTGGCAATTAGTTGTTCAGGGGTAGTGCTTTGTCCTTGAAGCACTGTGGTGTTGGTGGCAACCATTGTTTCGTCCCCCAGCCCTTCCTTGATCTCGATCAAGGACTCTCTGAGGGAGAAATCGTCCTCACCGTATAGTATGTAAAACAATCCTGCCTCCACTGTTACTAGACTGAGCAAATCCGGTGTTCTTGTGTGGACTGGCTGGAGTATAATTATAGCATTACCCCATGGCTATTTGAAATATGGGTTTAGCTGGAGGCAGAGATAGTCGGGCGATGGTTTTGTACCTCCCTGCGTCTTTCTAGCTGAACTGGAGTCTATTCCATGGAGATTGGCATCATCGGCTTGCCTAAAAGCGGCAAAACCACTGTGTTCAACGCTCTTGCCAAAGGCGAGGCGCAAACTGGAGCATACTCTTCGGCTACGCTGGATCCCAACATAGGGGTGGTTAAGGTTCCGGACCCTAGGCTGGACAAGCTTACAGAACTCCTCAAGCCAAAGCGCACAGTTCCTGCCGAGGTGACGTATATAGACATTGCTGCTCCTGCCAAGGGGTTTGGCAAGGGTGAGGGCCCGGGAGGGCAGTTCCTCGCTTATCTAAGCAAGGTGGACGCCCTTGCTCATGTCGTCCGTGCGTTCGAGGACGAGAGGACACCCCATGCTGAAGGCAGCGTGGACGCGGAGCGGGATATCGCAGCTATGAACCTTGAACTCGCTTTCTCCGACCTGGGTATCATCGAAAGGAGGCTGGAGCGCCTGAAGGATTCGCTAAAAGGGGCTAAACAGCAAGAGAGGGAGTTGATCTTCAGAGAACAGGCCTTGTTGACGAAGATCAAGTCTACTCTTGAGTCGGATATCCCTATTAGGGAGCAGGACCTCTCCGAGCAGGAGTCTAAGGAGATCGAAAACTTTCAGTTTCTCACCGCCAAGCCGATGTTGCTGCTGCTCAACATCAGCGAAGGCCAAATTCCGGAAGCCAGCTCTCTGGAGGCCAAATTTGGTGACCGATACCGTCGGCCAAACTGCGAGATGGCTGTCCTTAGTGGCCAGATTGAGATGGAGTTAGCGCAACTCAGCGATGCTGAAGCTCAAGAATTCCGCGCCGGCCTGGATTTGGGCGAGTCGGGGCTTGACTGTATGATCCGACTGTCATATGGGCTTTTGGGGCTGATCTCCTTTTTCACCACTGCTTCCGATGAGGTTAAGGCTTGGACAATCCGCCGTAGTACCACTGCTCAGCAGGCAGCGGGCAAGGTGCATTCCGATATGGAACGGGGCTTTATCAGGGCAGAGGTTATCGGGTTCGATGACCTTGACAAATGCGGCAGCCTGGCGGAGGCGCGAAAACAAGGATTAATCCGCCTGGAGGGTAAGAATTATATTGTGCAGGATGGCGACGTGATGACCATCCTGTTCAACGTCTGACTTTCAGCCTTTCTTACTGCTCAAGATGAGAGGCGGGTCTCTATTCAGCCTCCTGTTCGGCCAATAGGTCTTCGATCTCAGACAGGGTCATGTGAAGACTGATTATCAAGCAGGAATCGACGACCTCCACGTCCAGCTTGTCAAGCAACTCTGGCAGAAGTTCCTGGCCTTCCTGTGGGATTGGTATTTCACCAGAGCCTTCTTGTGGGGTCTCAAACATATCGATCATCGCTGTCGCGAGGGTGATCAAGGCCTTGACGGCTTTCGCAGACTGGGCATCACTGAAGCAGATCGCCAAATCGAATGCGATCGATTGCTCCTCTTTGTCCAAAGTCAATGCGGCCGTCTCGATATCAGCAAGCGCGGACAAATCTATTGGTATCGGGATGAAGTCCTGGGCATCTTCCAGGGCGCCTCCCGTCAGCTCTGAAGCTATGGAAGCTGCTACTTTGATTAGAACGTCGCCAAGCTCATTGTATCTATCAATCACCTCGCCACTAAGCACCGGCTCGTCACCTTCCTTGACGTCGATGACATCCTTGACAAGCTCCACTGTACCGATAACGAAGGTCTCGTCATTCAAGAAAACGATCGCGCCTTGTTGATCTTGGTCCGTGTATATCTCATAGCCTTTGTAATCGAATGGGTTAAATTCTATATCCACTGCCTCTTCGATGGCAGCAATCAAATCACCTTTCGTAAATGTTCCTTCCACGATGGCTCCGAAGTAGTTCGTATCTTCTGTACCAGATGAGGTGTCGCCGAAGATAAGCGCTTCCTCGAAGTCCCTCAAATCAATTCCCGCTTCCTCGATAACCATGTCTACTGCATCATCGAATGTTTGTGGGGTATCGGAGTCCTTTGGCAGCGAGTCATAGAGCCCGGTGAGGTCCTTGTCCTCAAGTATTTGGCTCATGTTTATCTTGCCTACTATATCGGCACTCTGCGGCACGAGCTCAATAGCAGTTATCGTTTCCGCTGTGCCGTTGCATCCCACTAGGAGTGAAACAAGGAGCGCCACGATGATCAACGGAATAGTCTTTTTCAGCAACTTTCTCCTCCTTGCCGGCAATTTGTAGTCACCTGCGAGTCTAAACCTGTCCTTGAAGACTGTCAACCGAGAGGCCCCTGATTAGCTTGACCGCCAACTTTGTCCAAGATAGAATAGGCTCAGAGGAGACGAATGTTTGAGGCCCTGTCTGACAAACTGGGGAATGTTTTCAAGAGGCTGTCCAGCAAGGGAAAGCTGACCGAAAATGATGTTGACGAGGCGCTGCGCGAGGTAAGGCTGGCGCTGCTGGAAGCGGATGTCAACTTTAAGGTTGTGAAAGATTTTGTGGCCAGGGTGAGGGAGCGGGCTGTAGGTGTAGAGGTTCTGGAGAGTCTGACCCCCGCGCACCAGGTGATAAAGATTGTCAATGAGGAGTTGGTTGTTATTCTGGGGGGTGGTCAACAAAAGCTGAAGTACGCGGCTCAGCCACCCACGGTGATATTGATCGTTGGGCTTCAGGGTGCAGGCAAAACCACTACCTCCGCTAAGCTAGCCCTTCACTTGAGAAAAGGCGGACAGCGTCTACTAATGGTCGGTGCTGATCCTTACCGCCCTGCCGCCAAAGATCAGCTTATTATTCTGGGTAAGCAGATCGACATCCCTGTTTATGTCGATGGTGACACGACGGTCTCTATATGCGCCAATGCTATGAAGCGAGCCAAGGAGATAGCAGCTACCACTGTAATTATCGATACTGCTGGGCGGCTTCATATAGATGAAGAGTTGATGGCAGAGCTCAAGGAGCTTGGCAAGAAGCTTAGTCCTGCTGAGGTGCTGCTTGTTGCCGACGCAATGACTGGACAGGAGGCGGTGAAGATAGCCGGGGAGTTCAATGCTACAGTGGGATTGACTGGTGTAATCTTAAGCAAGATGGAGGGTGATGCCCGGGGAGGGGCAGCGCTTTCTATCTCTTCTGTTACAGGCGTGCCCATTAAGTTTATTGGAACTGGAGAGAAGACGGATGCCTTGGAACCTTTCCACCCTGAGCGGATGGCATCTCGAATCCTGGGGATGGGCGACATCCTCAGTTTCGTCGAGAAAACTGAGGCGGTGACCGATGAGCAAAAGAAAAAGGAGTTGGAGCGCAAGATACGTCGTGGCAGCTTCGATCTCGAAGACTTCTTGGAGCAACTGCAGCAGATAAGGAAGATGGGCCCTATTAGTCAGCTTATGGAAATGGTCCCCGGGATTTCAAGCCTCTCGCGTAAGTTGCCTCAAGGTGCAGACGAAAATCAAATGAAAAAAGTGGAGGCTATGATCTTTTCCATGACTCCTTATGAGCGCCAGAACCCCGGCATAATAGATGGCAGCAGGCGGCGGCGCATTGCCAGGGGAAGCGGCACCACCCCTCAGGACGTGAATCAGTTACTAAACCAGCACCGGCAGGTGCAGAAATTGATGAAGCAGATAGGCCGGGG
>DAOUTY010000137.1 GCA_030668425.1 Chloroflexota bacterium | reverse complement strand
CTTCACCGTAGATAACCAGCGTCAGCCTTTCATCTCTGGGCAGGCGGGAATCGTCCCCAGCGGTGAATTCGAACTGGCAGCTACACGTTTGCCTCGGCTTGAGCGCACGCACACGTGTCATGGAGGCTATGCTGTTGACCACGGGCGGGCAAGACTGGCACCATCTGGAACCAGGGGTGAATAAGTCAGTATCGCCTGCAATATACACGAAATCGGAGTAGTCAAAGTAAAGCGCTGATTTGCCCACATTCTCGAAGCTCAGCGTTACCAGCAGCGCTTCCGAATACTCAGAGGATGTCGATTCCTCCGTGAAACAGGCATCGTCGAGAGTTACCCTGAGGTCATGCTTGAGTGTCCCTTCTTCACCCCAATAGCAACCTGATGCCCCAATAGCAAGCGCCAGTATCAGTAATGGCACCAAAACCAATGCGAACCGCCTCACAGTTCTCCCTTCCTGGAACAATTCTATATACGCGGGTATCTTGACTTACCTTTTGCAGCTTGTCAAGGCTTCCGAGTTAGTACTTCTATGATTCAAATCATGGTAAACAGCGTACCCCTGCTTTATCATGGTTCTTGTAAGGCGATAAAACTTAGCGTCTTTCGATCTGGGAGGTGAGCAGGATGAGTATTCGATGTCCCGGTCAAGATAACAGATGGCTGCGGGTGGAGCTCTACAAGTGCCCGAACTGCGGTGCCGAAGAGGAGATCTTCTCCAACGAGACCAGGGTGAAGTGCCACGAGTGCGGCGAGTGGATCTATAAAGAGAAGCTGCCCTCATGCATTGACTGGTGTGCATCAGCCCGCCAGTGCCTGGGAGAGGAGAGGTGGAAGCAGCTGAAGGGCTGCGTGTAACCGCTAACTTGACATAAGGATTGTGTTGACAGAGCCATGAGGTCACAATAGAGTACTTGAGAAGCTCATGTTGGGGCTGTGCGAGGCGACCAGCATGCGGGCACAGCGGCCGAAACTCGCGGGAGCTAGAATGGAGGACAAATGGATAAGACAATGGAGGAAGAGGTGCAGGCATCCCTGGTCAACGGCAGGCTGCCCTGCGCCCAGGCGTTCAGGATAGCGAAGAAGTTCAAAGTCGCCCCGAAGGAGGTGGGCGACACGGCGAACAGGCTGAGTATCAAGATATGCACCTGCCAGTTGGGTTGCTTCCCGTAAGGTCTTAATCGGAAGGTAGGGAAGGGATGGCCAGCATATTTGAAAGGTTAAATGACAAGAAAAGGAAGGACATAAGGGTATTGAGCGAGTTTATCGCCGTCTACTGCCGGGAACAACACAAGGCGGAGGACAGCAAGGTTTTCTCGATTAACGACGACAAGTTGAAGAGTGTTCTGGAAAATAAGGAAATTGTGCTGTGCGGGGATTGCAGCAAGCTGCTGCACCATGGCATAGCGAAGTTGCTCCTGTGCCCATATGATCCCAAGCCAGCGTGCAGGAAATGTGAAACTCACTGCTATGCGCCGGACTATAGGGAGAGGATTCGAGAGGTTATGCGGTTCTCTGGCCCGTACCTGATGAAACGCGGCCGTCTGGATTTGCTGGCTCACTACCTGAGCTGAGATCAGTGGAAGCGGTTTCTACGAGTGCCGCGAGAAGGTGTCAATCTGAGAAGCCGAAGGATGATGAGGTGATTGAAAATGGTTATTGATAGTATACCGATGGTGGTGGGAATGGCTTACGCCATAATCGCGACCCTCATGATCGTTGTCCTGTTACGCAGGGGCAAGTTCAACAAGCGGGTTGGATACGTATTCCTGGTCGTTTCTACGCTTTTCGGATTTCTGGTTTTTGCACCGATGCTGCCGTATCAATTTCAGACCATTATCCTGGGGAACACCAAACAACTGGGGGCGCCGGTAGCGCTCGCCGTAGTGGTTCTGGTTGCCTTCGTAGTCCTCGCTTTTATGTTCGGGAAGGCTTTCTGTGGCTATGTGTGTCCCATCGGAACACTGCAAGAACTGATTTACCATATACCGACAAAGAAAGTTAGAATCAAAAACAAAGTATTTCCTGTTGCCTTTCGTTTCGTCTTCTTCGTCGCCTTCATAGTAGTCGCGCTGGTATCCTCTGTAGGATTACTGAAATACCTCGGAGTTCGAGATTTCTTCTATCTGGATGTCAGTTCTGCGTTCTTCTACGTCTTTTTAGCGTTGTTGATTATCTCGCCCTTTCTTTACAGGCCTTTCTGCCGATTCCTCTGCCCGTACGGAGTATTACTGTCACTGGCTGCTATTAAAAGCCGGTTCAAGCTACGGCGTAATGAAAACTGCATCGATTGCAAGAAGTGCGGGGAAGTCTGCCCCACCAATGAGGCGGGGAGAACAGACCTGAAGCAGGAGTGTTATCTGTGCAATAGATGTAAGTACGTATGTCCTGTAGATGGTATTGATTACACGGGCAAGGAAGTAAGCGTGCAGCAAAAAGCATAAAAACGGTCTGAGTAAGGCGCAGTGTGTGAAAAATGAGTTCAACAGCCATTGTCATAAATGTTTTAGCTGGCGGCTGTCTTGTATTTGCTCTTTCCAAGGACAGAGCGAAAACGAAGCAGTCACTAAAAATAGCGGCAAGATCTTTCTTTCGTATTCTGCCTACCGTCCTTATCATCATAATACTTATAGGGTTGCTTTTGACCTTCGTGCCCCCGAGTGAAATATCAAGGTTCGTGGGTGAGCAATCAGGGTTTGTCGGAGTTCTCCTCGTGGGATTATTGGGCGCGGTCTTGCATATCCCTGCTTTGCTTTCATTCCCTTTGGCGGCGTCGATTCTTAAGAGTGGAGCGTCAGTTGCCGCAACTGCTGCTTTCATTACTACATTAACCATGATTGGAACAGTTACGCTGCCTCTGGAGATAAAGGAACTGGGCAAGAAAATGGCTCTTCTCAGGAACGGCCTGAGTTTCGTCATTGCGATTGCGATTGCTCTTATCATAGGGGTAATTCTATGAAAGAGGATATGAAACAGAAGCAAAGAAAAGCAATGATAAGGGATTATGCATTATTGGGAATAGCCCTGATTATTACAGTGGCCATTTTACTGGTTTTTCCAGATAGATTAGATACAGTAACGACTGTGTCATGGGAATATTTCACTGAAATGATGCTAATATTGCCTGCTGTCATGGTGATAATGGGTTTTTTTGCGGTGTGGGTGTCTGGAGAAACCGTTATGAAGTATTTGGGCAAAACTTCGGGAATAAAAGGGATTCTGCTGTCCGTATTCATAGGTGCGTTGCCCATGGGCCCGTTGTATATTGCTTTTCCTATTGCTGCAGCCTTGATAAAAAAAGGCGCCCGAATTGCCAACATCATTGTTTTCCTTTCGGCATGGGCTTGCATTAAGCTCCCTCAAGAGCTGGTGGAACTTCAATTCCTCGGGCTTGAATTTATGGCACTAAGACTTGTCTTAACGATTATATTTGTGACCATCATGGGATTGTTCATAGAGCGAGTGATTGAGCGAGGTGATAAGAAGGAGACCAAATTTGTAGGAGGTAAGAGCGGTGCAAGTGTTTGATCTCAAGAAGATGAAGGCATTTCCGTATGAGGAAAGAGAAAGAAATGTGTTCTACGAAACAAACGAGTTTAAAGCGAGGATTACAGAGCTTGCGCCCGGTGGAGAGATCCCGTTTTGTGAAATGAAATCCCATGTTGTGTTCTATGTTATTGAGGGAGCGGCGGAAGTAAAGGTCGATCAAGAAAAGGTGACTCTTGAAGAGGGCCAGTGTCTTATTACCGGACCAGCAACTATATCAATGAAGAGCAGAAATGGGGTCAGGATACTGGGGATTGCGATCACTAAGAATTGAGCGGAGGTGTGCTATGACAACAAAGGTGTTTAGGAAGATTATCGTAATCAATGAGGAGAAGTGCAACGGCTGCGGCGTCTGCGTCCCCGCCTGCGCTGAGGGTGCGCTTCAGATCATTGAGGGCAAGGCGAAACTCATCAGCGAGACATACTGCGATGGCCTCGGCGCTTGCCTCGGTGAATGCCCTCAGGGAGCCATAACAATCGAGGAGAGAGAAGCCGAGGATTTCGACGAGGAGGCGGTGAAGCACTACTTGCAGGAAAAGGAGCAAACTGAGGAGAGGCTTCCCTGCGGCTGCCCGGCGACTATGGTCACTCAGTTTGAGAAGGAAGCAGCTCCTACCGGGTGCCAATCCGCTAACGTGGCCCGGTTCATTAAGGAGGAGGGAGTTGGGGTTGCCCCAGTTGATGTAGCACATCAGCCGTCGATGCTCGGTCACTGGCCGGTTCAGCTTACACTCGTCCCTCCCACTGCGCCCTTTCTTCAGGGGGCCGATGTGGTGCTGGCTGCGGACTGCGTTCCCTTCGCCTACGCTGGCTTTCACCGCGACTTCCTGAGGGATCACGCTCTACTGGTAGCCTGCCCCAAGCTGGATGACTTCCAGGCGCACCAGAGGAAGCTGACCGAGATCCTGCGCCAGTCACAGGTAAAGAGCCTCAGTGTAGTCTACATGGAGGTGCCGTGCTGCTCGGGGCTGGTTCATATGGCGAAGCAAGCGATACAGGAGAGCGGCAGGGATATCCCCCTCAGGGAGGTGATGGTCGGCATCAGGGGTGACATGATGTCATGAGAGTCCGTGCGACGAGCGTGAGCGCCGAAGCTGGTCAAATTCCTGGCCGAAGACTGTCAGGGAGTGACCGGCGGCCTGCTAAACGTTGAGACCGACGCGGTTAAAGCAGTGGACGCCATCATGGCCCATATCGAGGGCAACCGCAAGAAACTGGGCATCTGAGTAGGGGCGTTCAATTTAACGCCCCTACCTTGCTCCCCCTCCCTCTAACTCCCTCCCACCAGGGGAGGGAGGATTGTGGATAGCTCCGCCGCAATAGAGGGAGGACTGATTATTTCACGGACGCTGGTTATCTCGCCATGTAGGGGCGACCCGATGTGGTCGCCCACTCTTTTGCTCGCAATGACAGGGTAGTGTTTGTGTTTGGAGATTGGTAGTAAGCTCGGTACAATTGAGTGAAACCCACCGCTCTGTATATTGGGCCGGGCATGTGCTACTGGATAGGTTGCCACAGGAGTGACAACGCTACCCTTTTTAGACAGCCTGAATTGAGTGCTCCTAGCGGGCATGCACAATGTTCAGGAAATCGGCGTGGATGGCCTCGTTTGAGGCGATGATGGAGCTTTCATCTACGCCCGGCGGCCTCCCCTCCCAGT
>DAOUTY010000033.1 GCA_030668425.1 Chloroflexota bacterium | reverse complement strand
TCGCAAGTGCCTTCCAGCCCAAGTCACGCCAGGTAGCGGTGTCAAGGGTAAAGTGAACGTCCTGGATCAGGATATCGGTAGTCCCGATTTGGACAGCGCCCTCGGCCCGCCAAACTGAGGCATCATCGCCAATCCCCAGGATAAGCTTATCCCTTGAGGACTTGCCCACTATCTCAGCGATGAGATCAATGAGTCCGAATTCTCCCAGTTCCCAAACCTTCATCGGCAAGATTATAGCCTCTTTATATTTAGTCCACAACCACAAGGAGGGTGTTCGAAAACCTGGCAACCAGGTTAGCCTGGAACATCAGCTCAAAGCACGATTGGAGCGGATGCTCCAACCTACCCATAATTCTCAGACATGCCCTAGTCAAATGTACCCAAACCTGATATATTGGCGAGTGACGACATGCGTTATGCTATCATCTCAGATATCCACAGCAATCTAGCTGCCTTCCAAGCGGTTCTCCACGATATCAATGGGACAGGAAGCATCGATCGTATCTGGTGTCTGGGAGACATCGTTGGCTATGGGCCCGATCCTAAAGAGTGCATCGAACTCCTTCGCCAGTATGAGCACGTATGTGTCGCCGGCAATCACGACTGGGGGGCACTGGAAAAGATAGACCTGAACGATTTCAACCCCGAGGCCGCTGCCGCCTGCCGCTGGACAGGACAACAACTAGGCCCCGATGAGATAGACTACCTCGCCAATCTACCTCTCACGCTCCAGGAGGGTGATTTTACCCTGGCTCACGGCAGCCCTCGCGAGCCGATCTGGGAGTACTTGCTCTCTACATATAGTGCCAGGATCAGCTTCGATTATTTTCAGACCAAGTACTGCCTGGTAGGGCACAGCCATGTTCCCGCGGTATTTGAGCAACTCGCAGACAGCGAGGACTGCTTCCTCGCAGAACTCTCGCCTGACGCCCCCCTGATTCTCGGGGAAAACAGGCAGATCATCAATCCCGGCGGCGTAGGACAACCTCGCGATGGTGACCCCCGGGCTGCATACGCTATCTACGACAGCGAGCACGGCGTCATCCAACACCACCGCGTCCCCTACGACATCGACGCAACCCAGCAGAAGATGGCTGAATACGGTCTGCCATCCCGCCTGATCACCAGGCTGAGCTACGGCTGGTAAACCCCCCAATATGCTCCTCGCACCTTGACTGAACTGCCCTCGCTTGATATATTTGAACAGGATTATCGAACTATCTGCAAAGAAGGAGTGTAATGGAGATTAAGAAAGTCGGGGTACTGGGTTGTGGCCTGATGGGCGCGGGCATTGCCCAGATATCTGCTCAATCCAACTATCCGGTAGTAGTATCTGAAATCAACGAGGAACTACTAAACAAAGGGCTGAAAATCATTGACAAGACACTTGCCAAAAGTGTTGAAAAGGGCAAGCTAGCCGAGCAAGACAAGGCAGCCATACAGAGCCGTCTGAAAGGCACCACAAATGTCGAGGATTTCGCCGACTGCGACCTGATTGTCGAGGCAGTCGTTGAGAACATGGACTTGAAGAAGAAGATTTTCGCTGACCTCGACAGAATCTGCCCTTCTCATGCAGTTCTGGCCACCAATACTTCTTGTCTATCCGTCACTGAGATAGCGATGGCAACCAAAAGGCCCGACCAGGTAATAGGGATGCACTTTTTTAACCCCGTGCCTGTGATGAAATTGCTGGAGGTGGTAACCACCATCGTCTCCAGCGAGGAAACTCTTAAGACCGTAAAAGCCTTCGGCGAGTCTCTGGGTAAAACAGTCATCGTCGCCAAGGACACACCTGCTTTTATCGTAAACCGCGTGTTGACACCTCTGATGCTCGAAGCGATAAGAGTGCTGGAGGCCGGTTTAGCTACGCGGGAAGATATAGACAACGGCATGGTGCTTGGCTGCAATCACCCGATGGGGCCACTGACGCTAGCCGATTTCGTCGGACTGGACACAATGTACTACATTACCGAGGCCATGTATGCCGAGTCAAAGGACCCCAAGTTCGCAGCACCGCTCCTGCTTAAGAGGATGGTAACAGCAGGGCAACTGGGGAGAAAAACAGGCAAGGGATTCTACGACTATACATAGCTGGCAGTAACTTGACATAACAGCATAGCTATTACGCCAGGGCAGGTGTCAAGGTCATGTTCCCCGCTTTTTGTAGTCAGGGCATGAGGTAGCATTAGGACGTGCTGGGTTGTGGCATGCGCTGCGCCAATCCCACATACAACTATCGCACAAGATAACATTCTTACCCAGCGCCTTCTTTACCTTTAGCTTAATACTATCCAGCCAACCAGACGGCACCTTAACCCTCCACTTTCCCACCGAGGATTTACATTCTGATTATACACTCGGTATCGCTGCCTAACAATCCCGGTATCTAAGGCAGAGAGCTTGTCTTCCACCCAACATATGCTAACATACAAACCAAATGTTGTTCCAAAAAGGAGGTGACTCAACATGCCTATAGTACGAGTAGAGATGTGGGAGGGAAGAACCCACGCTCAGAAGGCGGAGCTAGCCAGGGTTATTACCGAAGCCGTGGTAACCATCGCACATACCACTCCAGAGGCAACCATCATTATCTTCGAAGACATAGCTAAGTCCAACTGGGCCACCGGCGGCACCCTGGCTTCCGACACAACCGCATAGCTGAGGCACACGTCGTGGCAATACGCCGCCAGCTTGCGGCTACATCAGCGTGATGCTATACTCTGCGCAATGGGTCAATGCTAAACAAAGTATCAGTCGGGATAAGAGACCTCCAAAAGTATAGATTGGTAGTGGGCAATGAGCTCATCGATGAGATAGAGAAACTTGCGGATGAGCTTAAAGGCATTCGTCTGTGCCACATCAACTCATCATCATTCGGAGGAGGGGTAGCCGAGCTACTCAGCTCCTACATTCCCCTGGTGCGTAGCGCAGGGCTCACTATGGATTGGCAGGTTATCCACGGGGATCGTCGCTTTTTCACTGTCACCAAGAGCATACACAATGCATTGCAGGGTGGTGATGGCTCGCTAATCCGGCAAGAAAAGGCACAAAAGCGCTACAAAACGCAGAACCAGATGAATGCTCGGGAGATGGACTACAACTACGATGTGTTCATTATTAACGACCCTCAGCCAGCAGCACTGAGGCATTTTAGCGATGACAGGCACGCCAAATGGATTTGGCGTTGCCACATAGATACATCGGAGCCGGATAAAGGAGCCTGGGCTTTCCTGCGCCCTTATGTTGAGCAACATGACGCAGCGATATTCACCATGGCCCAGTTCATTCCCAGTGATCTCAGAGTATCCGAGATAGCTACTATGGCACCAGCCATCGACGCATTCAGCGCAAAGAACATGTCTCTCCCTAGAGCCCTTTGCCGTGAGATGACGGATAACCTAGGGATAGACCGCAACCGCCCGCTCATCGTACAGGTTTCGAGATTCGATCCCTGGAAGGACCCTTTCGGCGTCATGAAGATCTACCAACTCGCCAGGGAAAAGGTGGCAGGGCTCCAATTGGCTCTTGTCGGCTCCCTGGCCAGCGACGACCCTGAAGGTTGGGGGCTATACGCTGCCATTCACACCGAGGCGGACAAGGACAGGGATATTCACGTCTTTACCAATCTAACCGGTGTCGGCAGCATGCAGGTAAATGCCTTCCAGACCGCCTGCGATGTTGCCATCCAGAAGTCAATCAGGGAAGGCTTCGGCCTGGTAGTGTCCGAAGCGCTGTGGAAGTGCATCCCGGTAGTCGCTGGGAACGCGGGCGGCATCCCCATGCAGATGACAGGGAACCTCACCGACTATCTCGTTGACACCCTGGAAGAATGTGCCGAGAAGGTAGTACACCTTCTCGAAAACCGAGAGCTAGCCACTGAGCTGGGGAAAGAGGGCAAACAAAACGTCACCAGGAACTTCCTCATGCCGCGGCTGATCAGAGACGAACTCTCCCTGGTTAAAAGGGTGCTTGAGCGCTAGGCAAACTCACTGACAGTGGGGCGGAAGTAAATCAAACGACAATGGTCGCACTATAGTTATTATGTGAAGTTCGAATCTATTCCGGGTTAATCTCGAGGGTTCGCTCCGGCGATATTGGAACCAAACGCCCTTTCTAAACATCTCCCTTAATTCCAACTTCGGTATCCCAGCCACACCCACCTGCTTGTTATCGCCCCGCAGTACTCCGCTCAACTTCAACAATGCCCTGTAAATCCATGACGCCCTGAGATCAAAATCTGGGCGTTTTATCAACCCAAATGGAAGCCCTCTCCCTAAATCCCAAGTACAGCCTCGCCATCGCCTCCGGGGGCCCGAGTTCTCGATACATGAACCACCTACGCAGATATAGAACGTATGTTCCCAATAGGTGTTTTTGCTGACAGTTGTTCCTAAGGGACTGCAGCATTCGTAGGACTGTGCAATAGCTTCATCCAACTCGTCTCGGCGATAGCACATTCAGTCCCCAAAAGCAGTCCGCCAGCATACCTTTGGGATAGTGCTTACCAGCGATGGACTACTGGACTAAACGTGCGATACGATCAAACAAGACCTGCTCCTCCAGGCAGTCCCTATCTTGTCATTTTGGGGAACCTGTTTGGACTTATGGCAGCCATTTCCCCGACGACTGCGGTCCGTGGAGCAGCGTAGGGTGGATGAAGTGACAACGGAACCCACCGATCAAGATGCGCCCGAGAGAGCGATGGGTTTCGCGCTGCGAAACCCATCCTACGGCTGCGTCGTGATCATCACCAACAGATCAGAAAACAGGGTTAAGCTGGAATCAGTTTTCGAAAGTAAGAAAGGCCTCTCTATTATGTAAAGAGAGGCCTTTGATCTTGCTGGTGGAGACGGGGGAGAGTCGAACTCCCCGTCCAGAAGAATCCCATCCAGAGCATCTACAAGCTTAGTCAGCCGTTTGTTCTCGCTCTACCGTTCTCCGCTGACCGATTACGGTCGAGCCAGCCGATGTATCTTGAGCAACCCCTACCGGCATCAGGATCGCTGCACCTCGACTTTTCGGCGCCCAGTTCTCACCCTTCGAGGAGAGGTTGAGGTGGACGTGGCTGCCTTTGTTTAGGCTGCCAGTGCGTATTCGCGTTCGTCAGTTACTTTTTTTTGCCACCTGATTTACGAGGGCGATGGCACCTCGGCTTGCAACTCTGGAATCAAACTCCCCTGTCGAACCTCACGTCCCCAAGAGATTCCAAATGCTAAATCCTAAGCATCATATGGACTTGTTTAGGATTTCTGCTTCGGAGTTCGCTGGCTGAACGCGCGCTCCATATCGCGCTGAGCGTCGCGCTGAGCCATAGCCTCGCGTTTGTCGTAGACTTTCTTGCCTCTGGCGACTCCCAGCTCCACCTTTGCTATTCCATTTTTAAGGTACAACTTCAGGGGCACTATGGTGAGCCCCCTCCTCATCATTGCACCGCTCAGTTCAGCTATCTGCCTGCGATGCAGCAGCAATTTCCGCAACCTTTTCGGCTCGTGGTTATATCTATTGCCCCCTGGATGCGGGGCAATGTGAGCACCTACCAGCCACAACTCGCCGTTTCCCGACCTGGCGTAGGCATCACGCAGATTGACTCTACCTGCACGGATCGACTTTATCTCCGTGCCGGTAAGGACCAGCCCCGCCTCAACACTCTCCTCAATATGATAATCGTGATATGCCTTGCGATTAACGGTAATGGTTTTCAGTGACATGCCCTAGTTTAGCACATGTAGAGTATTATGTCAAGTTTCAACAGGCATTCCGCCCTTATGCCGCAAGGCTAGCATGATACCGACCACCTATACTATTTCGCCCTGTCGTCAGCTTCAATCAGCCTTAATTAGGATAACAGCCCACACGGGCGACTGTCAATCCAGATTGCCAGTCCCGGTAAAAGCTGCTAATATGCCATTTGTGACATGGAGCGGTAGGTGAAATATGGTTAGAAAACCGGTACTCTTGCTTCTACTCATAGCCCTCGTCGTTGCTTTGGTTGTGGGAAGCTATGGCCCATCGTGGTTTAATCCATCCCGTACGCAACCGGAGTTCGAGGTCGTGGAAGAAGCATGGCAAGTAATTATTAATGATTACGTAGACAGTGATGAGATCGACCTGGAAAGGCTGAGCCAAGGGGCAATAGAGGGTATGATCAAGGCTCTGGATGACCCATACTCTGCCTATTTCGACGCCGAACAGTATGAGCTAAGTCAGTATAGCTTGCAAGGATCGTTTGGAGGAGTAGGAATCGAGGTTACTGTTGATGAAGAAGGAGGGCTTGTCGTAGTTGCCCCCATTGTCGGTACTCCAGCGCAAAAGGCAGGCATTATGCCTGGAGATAAGATTCTGGCGATTGATGGCGAGAAAACTGAGGGCATGCATTTCATTGAGGCTGTGCTCAAGATAAGAGGGGAACAGGGCACCCAGGTTACGCTCCGCGTACTGCATGAGGGAGAGGATGTTCCACAGGATTACGTGATAACCCGCGAAGAAATAGATGCAGCCAGCGTTCTGGCAAAGATGCTTCCCGGCAACATCGCTCATATCGAGGTTGGCCATTTCACGAGCCGTACTGGCTCCGAGATGACCTCCGCCCTTGAGGACATAATCGCCGACGATGTGAGCGGCATTATCCTTGACCTCCGTGATAATCCCGGCGGCGTCCTCAAGGCAGCAGTGGCCGTAGCCAGCCAGTTCCTTGAGGAAGGCATCGCAGTCTATGTAATAGACGGGGAAGGAAATGAAGAGGAATGGAGGGTAGAGGAAGGGGGACTTGCCACCAAGCTGCCACTGGTGGTCCTGGTGAACAGCAACAGCGCCAGTTCCAGCGAAGTTGTTGCAGGTGCTCTCCAGGATCACATGCGGGGAATAGTCATCGGGACCCAGACCTTGGGCAAGGGAACAGTCAATCACTTCCGCGAGCTAAGCGACGGCTCCGCCATCTACATCACCAGCGCCCGCTGGTACACCCCGAACAGACAGCAAATAGAGGGACAAGGGATCACACCGGATGAGATAATTGAGATAACAGAGGACGACCTTGCGCGAGGTTACGATCCCCAGCTTGAGCGAGCTATCGAGTATATCGAGAGCCAATTGTAAGTAGTGCCATGAGATACATTGCAGTCACGATGAGCAGTGGGTTTGATAGAACAACCCCGTCCCCGGGCGTGGCCTTTATTGAATGGGCCAATCCCCTCTAAGGGACTGTTGCCGTTCTTAGATTATCGTAGTATATTAGTTGCAGATGCAAAACTTGCGGGGGAGGTAACACCTTATGCTTGAGCAATTTCGCGATGTAATGATCATCATTTCCGCCTTTTTTGTAGTCGGTGCCGCTATTACCTTCACTATTCTGGCAATCGTCACTTTCCGCAAGGCATCCCCTACCTTGGATGCAGCACGGGATTTCGTAACTGATCTCCAGAGTGTCTCTTCTCTCATAACCAGTAAAGTAGTCAAACCACTCACCAAGGGTGCCATTTTCGCTGCAGGGCTGCGAAAGGCTATAACAAACCTATCGGAGCGCTCTCACAGAAAGGAGGAAAAGGATGGCAACGGAAAATAACGGCTCTAACTTCTTCACTGGCCTACTCCTTGGCGGCATTATAGGTGCAGTTCTGGGTTTGCTCTTTGCACCACAGCCAGGCGAGAAGACCCGCGAGCAATTGCGGGAAAAAGCAGACGAGTTCGTTTCCCTGGGCAAGTCAGCATGGGAGGAAGGGAAAGAGGCTGCGACCCAGAAGGGCGAGGAACTTAAAGCGAAGCTCGATCAAGCAAGGCACAAGCTTGACTAATCTACCCTGGCATAAGCCCTTTATGAGGATGCCACGTTTCTCGGGTAGGACCCAAGGATCTTCAGGAAGATAGTTTTCTCTCGAAGGTCCCGCAAGGCTTGGCTACAAACGCCATCCTCCATATGCCCCTCTAGATCGACATAGAAAACGTACTCCCAAGGTTTATCCTTACTCGGCCTCGATTCAAGTTTGGTCAGGTTTATGCCCCTGGTGGCAAAAGCGCCTAAACACTCGTATAGAGCCCCGGAGGCATTTTCCGTGGCAAAAACGAGCGAGGTCTTACTCTCATCAGCGTACTTGGCCTTGTCTTTCGAGACTATGAAGAACTTGGTGTAGTTATCGGGGATTGTTTGAATGTCCTCGGCCAGTATTTGCATCTGGTAGATTTCGGCTACCCTCTTGCTTGCCACAGCGGCACAGTTTGTCAGAGCCTTTTCTCTTATTAGCTTCGCACTGCCAGCGGTATCATAAGTAGGCACGATTTCAACATTAAGCTTCCTCAGGAATTCCTCACATTGCGCCAGGGCCTGAGGATGAGAGTAAACTGTCTTTATGCTAGTCAAGCTCTCGCCGTCAGGTGCCATGAGACAATGGTTTACCTCCAGCGCAATCTCTCCTGAGATATTCAGAGCATACTTCAACAGCAAATCATAGGTTTCGTTGATACTGCCTGCCTGGGAGTTCTCCACGGGAACGACGCCGAAATCAGCCTTGCCCTCACTCACACACCCGAAAACATCCGCCAGAGACCGGCACGGCAGAAGCTCAACATCGCCGAAAAACTTTAGTACGGCGTCTTCACTGAAAGCGCCTCTTTCCCCTTGGAACGCGACCTTAGTCATCCTTCACTCAAACAGAGAGCCTGGCGAACAGACCATCATTTGCCACTCAATATCGCCCGCATTGCCTCCTCATTTTCGGCACTCGTAATCGCCACTACCTCATCCTCAGCTTCGAGAACGGTATCATCTGTTGGGATGAAAGGACCTTTCTCTTTGCCGATCACCAGCAAAACGACGCTCCCCTTAGGCATACGGAAGGAGCCAATCTTCTTCCCCACCACGTCTGAACCAGGAGGAACCTTGATCTCAACAACCTCAAACGTCCCGCTCCTCAACTTAAGCAAGGGGATCAAGGGATGCGAAGGAAGTTCCTGCTCAATATGGGCCAAGATAAGATTGGTACTACTCACGGTCGCATCAATACCCAACGCCTTGAAAATCGTCTCATTATTAGGGTTAGTCATACGAGCGATAGTGCGCGGAACATTGAACTTGTGTTTGGCCACCTGGCAAGCCACCAGATTGTCCTCGTCGCCGTCAGTAACAGCGACCAGCATGTCTGCCCTGCCGGTGCCTACAGAATCAAGAGTGGTTGCCTCACAACCGTCACCGCGATGCACTATGGCGCCTAGCTCTTCTGTCAGTCTTTCGCACCTGCTAGCGTCCTGCTCCAGGATCAGGACCTCATGGCCATCGTTGAGCAATATCTTTGAGAGATGATAGCCAACCTCGCCACCCCCAACTACGATAATATACATATCTCACTAACCTTCAATTCTGTCTTTCAGGAGGTCCGCCACCACCCTGGTGGGGCTAACAGTATCCAACCCAAGATTTCGATACATCTCCTCACGGATTGGGTCGTAAATGCGAGAAACTACCTTAGGCACGTGGTAAATATGTTTCGCGATCTGGCAAGCCATTACATTGCGGTTGTCTCCCTGCGTCGTGGATACGAAGACGTCTGCCTCCTCTATACCCGCCTTCTTGAGCGCCTCATCCTCCAGTCCATTGCCCACCAAGGCTACACCTTTGAAAGTTTGGGGGAGCTTTCTAAAGCTATAGGGCTCGACATCCATAATGGTAACATTGTGCCCTTCAGCATCCAACATCCCAGCCAATTGAGCGCCAACGCGGCTGCAGCCCATTATGATCACCTTCATAATATATCAGCGTTCCTCCTCGGGAATTGGCTCTCGGCAAATCAGCACCCAGCACGGAGCATTCTTGAGTATATAAGGTATAGTATCCCCTATGCTGAATGCCCCGAACTTCTTCTCGTAACTGAGTCCGATCGTTATCAGGTCCACACCACGCTCTATCGCCTCGTCGACTATCGCCGGGCCTATCTCGCGAGATTGTAGAAGGTCGGTCTCAACATTGTAGTCTTGTTCCTCAGCAATGCATTCCGCCTGGTCAAGAACCTGCTCAGCCTTATCTATTTCTGGTTTAACCTCAGCATCTAAAGGTAAACTCCGATCCACTTGGATCACATACGTAACATAGATCTTGCCTCCCGCTTTCTTAGCCAGTCGGCAAGACAGCCTTATGGCCTCCTCATCAGCCTTGGCCCCACTGATAGGAACCAGAACTTTCTTGGGTTGCATCACCTCTCCATTGTTACGACAGAAACTAAGGCATTACAAAAAGCACTAAGCAGCTATTATAGTGCCTTTTGTAAAGTCTTGCAAAAAGTTATATTCAAAAATGATCCACTTGTCAAATCCTTCAAGGGAGTGCTAGAATGTGGGAGAGCAGGCATCAGTAAGTCCCTGTAGCTCAGTAGGATAGAGCAACTGCCTTCTAAGCAGTGGGTCGGGTGTTCGAGTCACCCCAGGGACGCCAAATAGTTGCTGAAACAAACTATACTGTTCCCTCAAGCCCCGGGCTTACCCGGTGATTTTGCCCAAAAGACCAGCTGCTACCTCCAAGAGACAAGGGGTTTCCGATTTCGCCTAGTCCATTTCGCGGTATACGGCTACGGGCTGCCATAACCCACCGCCTACTTCCATCTTCACCACCTGCACCTTTACCCAGGACAGCTACTTTGTGAACGTATGGCAGATTTGGATGCAGTTATGTCAACTTTGCGAATTCCAGCCGCGTATATGCTTATTGCCACACTACATTCAAGGTTCATCCTATCTCGCCACTAACGAGTCACCCCTCACCAGCTTGACGGCACGAAAAGCTTCGCATATGCTATCCGAGCAGGAAACCAGGTTGCAACGCACCTGCAAATGCCAGTCACAGTAAAAAACGGAGGTTGAGACATGACGACTCAGACTATCGCAGAGCTTTTCGACCTTACAGGTAAGGTCGCCATCGTAACCGGCGCCGGCATGGGTATAGGACAGGCCATCGCCTTCAGGCTGGCAGAGGCAGGCGCTGGCGTGATGATCACCGACATCAACCTGGAGGCTGCAAACCAAACTGTAGAGCAGATCGCAGGCAGAGGCGGCATGGCACAGGCTATCCAAGCCGATGCTAGCAGTTCAGACGACGCGATGAGGGCAACCAGGGCTACCGTGAATGCCTTCGGCAGCCTCGACATACTGGTTAATAACGCTGGCATTTTCCCTCATGCATCAGTTCTTGATATCAGCGAAGAGATGTGGGATAAGGTACTCGACATCAACGTCAAGGGCTTGTACTTCTATTCCCAAGCCGCTGCCAAGGAGATGATCAAGGCCGGGCACGGAGGGAAGATCGTCAACATGGCCTCGATGGAAGGCCTGCATCCCCGAGAGAACCTGGCACACTATGTTACCTCCAAGGCCGGCGTGACCATGCTCACCAAGGCCCTTGCCCTCGAGCTAGCCCCTCATAAAATCCTGGTCAATGCCATCGCGCCTGGTGGGATCTTGACACCCGGTACCATGGCACAGAGGGGCACGCTGAAGTCCAGTGGCAAATCCCTCAAGGAGATATTTGACAGCTTCATGGCACGCCTGCCCTTAGGCCGCATGGGGGAGCCCGACGACGTTGCCAAGGT
>DAOUTY010000028.1 GCA_030668425.1 Chloroflexota bacterium | reverse complement strand
CGCATCAGCAGCCCCCCATTCGGTTATTCTGCTCTCAAGAAGCTTGTTGCCGACAGCACAGGGTATCATTTGCCAAAGCACCTGACCCCGGCAGAAGACTCTGCCTGGCAGAGAGGCATCTTTCACCGGTGAATGACTAGTCCCGAATGCCTGCCAGTCGTTTGACCACCTCTTTCCGCTCCTCAAAATCGTAGTTGGCCAGTATGGCGATAGTTTCCATTACCGGCGACCCTCCGCCATGCACATCAGCCACCTGCCACACTCCAGCCCACGAAGACGAAAGATAGTCCGAAAGTGTCCGCTGCAATCGATGCATGTTCTCAACGGATACCTTGGGATTTCTCACAGTATACTTGTTGATAAAAGGGCCCATCTTGGGATCAAAGTAATCTTCTTCAAAGGGCATTGTAACGGGGAATCCGCCAGCAACATCAGCGACCATACCCCATGAATCATAGGTATTCTCTCCAGCGAGACGTCGGCCCACATTGCAATAGATCGCACCAGGGACCTGAGTTCCCGACGAAGATTTTGTAGATTCTACCGCCGCAGCTATGCCCGCAGCATAGACCAATTCAGCAATTCCGGCAAGATGAGCAAGTTTCTCACGGATGTGGTGTTTTCCTTCCACCCCATAGTACTCGGCAGTGAGAGCTATCAAACCCATGATAACGTCCTCTACCGCCGGTTTGCAGCCACAGTAACTGTGCCGATGAGAAGTAGCAAAGGTTAGAGCCATCCTACCGCCAAACTCATGTTCACCACACATAAATACCCTTTCCCAGGGGATGAAGGTGTCATCAAAGACGACCATAGCATCAGAGCTTCCATAGGTGTTCAGGGGGGCTTTCAGGAACTTCCTTTCCCGGGGCGCACTGGCGCGATTGATGATGTAAATATTATCCCAGTCGGCGGGAATAGCAAACGTTACCGCCCACTGCTTCTCCTCTGCGGTTAGAGTCCGTGTTGGAAATACTACCAGCTCGTCGCAATAAGACGCCATCGTAATGTCCTCTTTGGCTCCCCTCACGACGATTCCATCCTTGTTCTGACTCACGACTCGCACATGAAGGTCAGGGTCAACCTGTTCATGGGGTCGCTTGCTCCTGTCTCCCTTTGCATCAGTCTGAACCGCCGCCGCTATCTGGTCTTTCTTCTGATACTTCTTTATGAATTCGAGAAAGCGCTGATAATACTCCGTCCCATGCGCATCGTCTATCTCCTTGGTGACTATAGAAAGGGCGTTTAAGGTGTCCATTCCCATGCAACGCTGGATACAGAAACCCGCCAAACGCGTACCCGTACGAATCATCCTTTGCTTGTTGAGGAGATCATCAACGCTATCGCAAACGTTGCAGAATCGATTTATCTTCTCTCCGGTGTACTGGGATACAGCTGTAAACAACTCTGTGTTCTCCGGGCCGCCAGCCATATCATAAGTTATCCGCATCACGTTGATGCCGGGAACAATACGGGGGTCATCACGCTTGACGATTTCCCCGCCCATGTACACGTTTAGCTTCATAGATCGCAAGCTCTCAAGATATTCCTCAGAAGTTCTCATCTATAGCCTCCCTCACTCTATAACTCATCCGTGGAGCCCGGACCCGGCACTGTATTGACCTGAGATGTGGTGGCTCTGCCTTCCCTATGTACTCCTTCACCTCATCTGGAATCATGGAGTACCTCCCACTGAATCTAGCTTTCGCTTGCCAGCCGGCACTTGCCCCTACCGGAGGTGTTCGGACTAGATTTAGTGTGCCTCAGTCAGGTTCATCGACCAGGAAGAACCGCTACCTGTTTTTCCCTAGAGGCAATTCTCCTTGCTCGACCGTGTGAGCGTTTTAGGGGCCAAATGCCTCAAGGTCTAAAGCCCTACTATTATGATGCTGGCGACATTTACTGAAGGAACGCCACCAAGATTGTGGGTAAGGCCATACTTGGGGTCCTTTATCTGACGGGTGTCAGCCTTTCCTTGAAGCTGTTTATACATCTCATATGCCATCCGCAGACCCGATGCGCCAACAGGATGACCAAAGGATTTCAATCCTCCATCGGGCTGCACAGGCAGTCCTCCCGTAAGCTCGAAGAATCCAGCCTCAATGTCTTCCTTCACTTTCCCTCGTGGGCTGAACTCAAGGTCCTCCATCGTAACAGCCTCGGTTATAGAAAAACAATCGTGAACCTCAGCCATACTTATCTCTTCCCGTGGGTTCTTGATTCCTGCCTCTTGGTAGGCACGCCGGGCGGCGTGCACGGTGGTCTCTACGTGAGTCCAATCGTCGTCGTACAGCATCTCTTGACCTGAACTTGCCGAGATCTGCAGCGCCTTAACGTAGACTGGGTCAGACCTGAAGCTCTTAGCCATTTCGGCTCGTGTCACTATAGCTGCCGCGGCCCCGTCGCTCACTCCGCAGCAGTCGAACAGTCCCAGCGGCCAGGCAATAATCGGTGCATTTATTATCTGCTCAACAGTCACTTCTCTACGCAGGTGAGCTTTTGGGTTCAGAGCGCCGTTGCGATGGCTCTTCGCCGATATCATGGCTAACATTCTTTTCCCTTCATCCGGTGCAATGTCGTATCGGCTGAAGTACCTGGTAGCCAGCATGGCGAACAGCCCCGGCGCAGTCTGGTTCGAATCAATAAGTCTGCGTACGGTTCCCCATTGAACCTCGTTTTGGGGAAGACCGCCATAACCGGTATCTTTCAGCTTCTCCACACCGAGCGCGAGGCAGATATCATAAGCCCCTGCAGCAACCGCATAGCAGGCCCCCCTCAGGGCCTCTGACCCAGTGGCGCACCAGTTCTCTACCCTCGTTGCTGCGATAAACGGCAGCTTCAAGGCCACTGAGAGAGCGATCGCGGATTTTCCAATGTTGGTTTCTTCATAGCATGTGCCGGACCAAGCTGCACCAATATCTTCCTTCTCTATGCCTGCATCCTCAATAGCCTCAGTGAAAGCCTCGACCATTAACTCGTCGGGACTCTTGTCCCATCGCTCCCCAAACCTGGTGCATCCCATCCCTATGATAGCAACCCTGTCCTTTATTCCTTCGGCCATCATGCCTCCCTTTTGGATAGACTCCTAAGCTCGACCAGGTGTTGCCTTCCAGAAATAGCCATGTATTCCGCGCACAGCATCGCGGTATTTCCTACGGAAGCTCATCTCTACAGGCATGCCTACCTCAAGTGAATCAAGTTCGCAGTCAGTCAGATCAAAATTATATCTACCCCCACCTTCGAAGACCACCACGCCATATATTGACGGTGGGTTGGGACTGGGCGCTAGATTGTCACCTGTATAGGTAAATAAGTGTCCTTTTTTATCGGAGAAGCGATAAACCTCCATCTCACCAACAGCGCCACAACCTGGATTTGCGCATACCACTTGGCGGGGATACTGTGGAGTACCACAGCGCTTGCACTTGGACCCGCAGAGACCCAGAACCATCCTGCGTTCCCTCCACAGCGTTGATAGCTGCGTGGCACCGACTTCCTCGCCACGTCGTCCAGTATCTATAGCAAGCAGGTCGCGGAAAGAGGCGTATTTCTCGTAGCTATCCAGATCCTTCTTTGAAGTCAGATGTTTACTGATCCCTCTACTATCTCTCGCTTTCTGTATTCCCTCGGTTACCTGCAGGAATAGAGCATCGCATCCATTCCCATAGCTGACAACGAGGATCTTATCGCCTGTCTTAGATTCCTCAAGCGCTCCCACAAGCATCATTAAAGAATAGGCAGTCCCTGTATCGCCTACTGTGGTGAATAATTGCTCTTGTATTTGACTTGGCTCAGCGCCCAGCTTCTTCCCTATGGCTGCATGCTCTCTGGGGTAGAGGCATGGATAAACTACCTTGGCGAAATCTTTAATGTCCAAGTTATATTTGTTTAGCAGTCCCGAGATGGCTTCAGGGATGAATTTGCTGTATCCGATATCTCTGATCCACCTGTCCTCCCAGCTCCGGTCGAACCTGTCCCCCTCCGCTCTCCAGTAGTCCACAAAATCGTAGGAAAGGGAGTAGTGGCCCTCCAGCGTGGCAATTGCTTCGCCATCGCCTATGAGCAGGGCGGCAGCTCCATCGCCACAGGACTGCTCCTGAGAGCTCCCAGCTTTCCCCTGGCGGCTATCAGAAGCACAGACCATAACACTTTTCGCCGACCCCGCTTTAATGGCGTCAAACGCAGAGAGAAGGGCTGTAGTTCCTGACTTAATAGAGTTGCTGAAATCAGCAGTCCTGATATCAGGACGCAGGTCAAGCGCAGTGGCGATAATTACTGCTCCCTGCCTTTCCCTGTAGGGAGAAGTAGTAGTAGCAAGACATAGGTCGTCTATTTTTTCTCGATCAAACCCGTTCAGACAATCGATTGCAGCGGCTACTGCCATAGTCAGACTATCCTCATCATAGTTGGCTACCGCCTTTTCACCAGGCAGACCAGTTGCGGGCCCTAACCATCCTGTAGCAGACGAAATAGACTTACGGCTTATTCTTAATAAAGGTATATAAGCTCCGCAAGAGGTAATCCCTACCATAATTACCTGTCCTCTCTAGATACTCCTATGGGGAGCGATTTATCTCCTTCGCATTTTGGACGTTCCCCGAGGCTGATCACTGCTCCTGCCATTCAAAAAAGAGGAAGCCGGTCCATGCCGCTTCAACCTTTTCACACGTCAATATTTCAACAATTACCAGTGTTTTCTGCGGAATAATCGTACATTATCACTGCCCTGAATGTCAACGATCTGCCACATCAGCGTATTGTGTTTTCTTGATCCCGTGTATGGCAGTTTCCAGACATCGCACCCGTACATTTGTTGACAGTGGTTAGTCCTCTCGCTATAATGCTTACGCACTGGCGTCTTCCCTAACAGTAGATAAATGGCCAGAACTGTAGTCATGATCAATCTGAAATCACTCAGATTCTCCACCGTGATTCATCAGTATTCCTCAGCAGACAGTCCAAAAGCTTCCCTAAACGACACTGAAATTCTAAGGAAAGGAGCAGTGTATGCCCACTGAAAGCAAAGTTGCCAAGCTGAGCGATATAAGCAAGATCATTAAAGATGGGGACACGGTAGCGATTGGGGGCTCTTGGTTAGGTAGCCACCCGATGGCCGTTATCCGAGAGATCATTCGGCAGAAGATAAAAAACCTGACAGCTATAACCGTTGTGGGAAGTATAGACGTTGACCTGCTCATAGGTGCTGGCTGTCTGAGCAGGCTGATGTTCTCGTTTGTAAGCATGGAGGCTTTCGGACTGGCACCCAACTTCCGCAGAGCGATTGAGAAAGAGGGTCTGCCCTATGATGAGATTACCGGCCTCGCTGTCATCATTGGTCTGGAAGCTGGTGGGAGGAATGTCCCGTTTCTCCCCTACCGGGGTCCCTTTGGCTCCGATTTAGTAAAGTTCAGGCCGGAATTCTACAAGGAAATAAAGTGTCCCTTCACCGGGGAGGATTTGATAGCTGCTGCAGCTATAGTGCCTGATGTAGCCATTATCCATGCCACTCGTGCTGACAATACGGGTAACGTGCAGATCGATGGGACTTCGGGTACGGACGTGGAGATGATGAGAGCGGCCAAGAAGAGAATTGTATCTGTTGAGGAAATAGTAAGCCCCGAGGAGATACGGAGGAATCCCGCGAAAACCAAGATCCCTGGTTTCCAGGTGGATATGGTTATAGAGGCTCCGCTTGGAGCTCACCCTTGTTCTTGTGCGCCTGACTATGTTTTTGACCCGTGGCATATTATGAAATACATGCAAGCAGCAATGAGTCCCGAGACTTTCCAACAATATATTGATGAGTATGTTATGAAACCGGAATTTGAGTATCTGGAAGCTATAGGGGGCATGAAGCAGGCTGCGATACTCAGGAGACTAGCACGGGAGGTAAAGTTCCTATGACACAGTATGCAAAAGATTATTCCGTTGGCGAGTTGATGTGCGTCACTCTGGCCAGGGAGATTGATGATGGTGATGTTGTAGTTCTGGGGTCTTTCACTCCTTTGGCCTACGCGAGCTATATATTAGCGAAGATCACCCATGCTCCCAACAGCACATTGTTAGCCTATGCTGCGGTTGATTTCAAACCATTCCAGTTGTCGTTCATCAGGGCGGAATCATCGGCAACAAGAGGAGCAGCTTGCATCTGGACCATGCTTGAGGACCTCAACTCGGTACATCTAAAAGGCAGGGGGGACGTCGAGGCTATATCAAGCATTCAGGCGGATGGGTATGGAAACATCAACCTGTCAGCGGTCGGAGAGTATGACAGCCCGAAGCTGCGAGGGCCCGGGGGGGCTGGAGCCCCGGAAGTAATCAAGATGCACCGTAAGATGATTGGATACTTCCCGAATCACTCCAAGATGACCTTCGTCCCCAAGGTTGATGTTATCACTGGTACCAGGTATGTCATTGGAGCAGAGGAGCGGATCAAGGCAGGCTACAGACCCGGTCCGATAAGGTACATCACGAACCTTGCTGTTATTAGTAAGGAAGAGAAAGACAAACCATTCAAGATAGACTCCCTGCACTCGGGCGTGAGCGCTGAGCAGGTAGTTGAAAACACCGGTTTTGAACTGGAAGTGCCCAAGGATATCCCGGAGACAGAGAAGCCTACTAAGGAACAGGTTCGGCTATTAAGGGAGGAAGTCGATCCCTACGGTACGATGGCATTTGACTTTAAGCCGGGCAAGGAGAGGCTGGGATACCTGAACGAGATCCTGCAGAAGGAACTCGAGGCTATCGGCTACGCATAGGGATTCCGGTGATCCGGGTATTGCCGCATGGTCGATCAGAAACCTTGCATGGTTCGATATTAAACCAACAAGAAAGGGAGGAACTATATGGAATTCGAGACCATCTTGCTCGATAAGAAAGATCAGATAGCGACTATTACCTTTAACCGGCCAGACAAAATGAACGCCGCCAGCCCCGCTGTCTTCAGTGATCTTGATGCAGCTCTGACAGATATCGAGAAAGACGACGATATAAGGGTGGTGATTCTGACGGGGAAAGGCGAGGCCTTCAGCGCGGGGGCTGATGTAGGGAAGTTTGAGTTTGACAAGATAATCAAGGGAATCGAATTCATAGAGAATGTAGCGCGACCTTTCCTGCACTTTGAGTACCTTCCGAAACCCGTTATCGCTGCCGTAAATGGGTACGCTTATGGATTTGGCACAGGCATTACCCTCGCTTGTGATGTGGTCATCGCCTCGGATAAGGCAAAATTTGGCACAAAGGAAGTCAACTGGGGCCAGATCCCGATTGAGACGTTGCTCCGCGGCGCTGAACATATGGGTAAGCGAACTATCGCGTATATGGCTCTTACAGGGGCTACCTTCACTGCGGAGGAAGCAAAGAGCGTTGGCCTCGTGAACAAGGTTGTTCCGCATGACCAGTTGATGGAAGAGGTCATGCAGATCGCTGAACGAATGAAAAAAGGTGCCCCGCTGGCACAAAAGATGATAAAAATGGTGCTCAACCGTAAGTGCCGCGAGGACTGGGATTGGACAGTTCTCATGATGCCGGCTATCTTCTCCAGCGAGGATGTTGCTGAGAGTATGAAGGCATTTAAGGAGAAGAGAAAGCCAGAGTTCAAAGGAAGATAGTTATCAGGACAAAGGAGGCAGGAATGTTTGATGAGAAAACTCTAGAAGAAGCCCGCAAACTACAGGAGCAGTGGGACCAGGCTGTAGCCAAATACGAGAGAGACTTTTCATCCAAGACAAACTCCGGCATACCGATAAAACCGGTGTATACGCCGTCCGATATCCAGGACATAGACTATGAGAAAGACATGGGGATGCCGGGTGCTTATCCCTACATGAGAAGTAACTACCCGCTCCATTACCAGTTCCAGCCATGGATAAACCAACCGGTGCATGGTTATGGATTACCTGAAGACACCAGGGAACGAATGGATGCGCTGACCAAAGCCGGGATGGAAGGCTATTTCGGAGGTAGATCCTACAACCTGGTATGGGATTACCCGGGATATTTCGGTATCGACCCTGATGAACCTGATGCTGAGGGTTATATTGGGAAAGACGGTGTTTCCTGCAATACAGTCGAAGATATTGGCCGCATGCTTGATGGTATGGACCTGGCGAAGAACAATATCGTGCTCATAAACGGCGATACGCTTCCCATGTTTGCGATTTATATTGCATACGCCGAGAGCCAGGGTGTTCCCCGGGCCGACCTCCGCGGCAATACAATGAACTGGGTATTCACGGCCTGGTATGCCCCCAACTTCATGTGGGAAACCGAAGACGCTTTAAAGCTGGCTACCGACAATATCTATTTCTGCGTCAACGAGATCCCACGGTGGAACCACACCAATATCCAGGGACATGCCATTTCGGAGACAGGCGCTGACGCTATTCACCAGATGTCATTTTGCCTGGCTACCGCTATCGCCGTTGCTGACTCCTGCAAGGCTGCCGGTCTGGATCCCGATAAGTTCATGACAGGCATAGGTTTTCAGATAGCTCAGGGTAACGATTTCTTCGAGTATATCTGCATGTTCAGGGCATGGAGGAAGCTGTGGGCCAGTATTGCTCATGATCGATATGGCTGCACGAGGCCAGCTGCCATGCACCTGAGGACTCACACCAATACCTCTTGCTTTGAACTGATCAAGCAACAGCCGTTGAACAATATAATCCGCAGCGCCTATCACGCTATGGGAGCAGCTCTGTCGGGCACGACTGCGATGCAGATCCCTGCATATGACGAGCCAATTGGCATTCCCACCGAGGAGTCAGCCGTCATCACCCTGCGTACCCAGCAGATCCTGCTCCATGAGACCGGGGTAACAAGGGTCAGCGATCCCTTGGCAGGGTCATACTATGTGGAATGGCTGACACGCAGGATGGAGGAAGAGGGGAAGAAGGTACTGAAGGAGATAGAGGACGCAGGCGGGTTCGTCAAAGCCCATAAGGAGGGCATGCTCGCGCGAGTCCTGCGCAAGGGCTGCGACCAATGGAGGGAGGAAATCGACACTGGCGAGAGAATAGTCGTCGGGTGGAACAAATACGCAACGGAGGAAGACTTGAAGGTAAAGGCCTTCAGGCCTGACCCCGAGGTAGCCAGGCTCTCAACCGAGCGGCTCAAAGACTACAAGGCGCGAAGGGACCAGGCGAAGACGGATGCGGCCCTCAATGGAGTGGTGGTAGCGTGTGAGCGGTTGAAGAAAGGTGAGTGGGGGCACGTGATGCCGGCGTGTATTGAAGCAGCCAAGGCTAAAGCTACTGCTGGAGAGATATCAAAGGCACTGAGGAAAGTCATGAAATGGGGGCCGGAATACAACGTAATGTTGAAGTTCTAGGAGCAACCAGCTCAACAAATACCGCGAGGGGGGGTATAGAGAATTGTCCAAGAATGGAATACCAAGAGTTCTGTTGGTCAAGCATTGGATTGATATTCACGACCGGGGCTTGAGGTTGATTGCATCCCGCTGCAAGAATGCGGGCTTTGAGGTGGTGTACGCGAGTTACAGTCAGCCGGACGAAGTGGTGAAAATGGCTGTCCAGGAGGATGTGGACGTTATTGGCATGAGCTTTTTCACCAGTGCATATGAGGCTCACTTACCCAAGGTAATGAAAGGCTTGAAAGAAAACAACATGGACCATGTTATGGTGGTACTTGGCGGGGTAATTCCCGATGAGGACCATGACATGCTCAAGACACAGGGTGTAAGAGAGATCTACGGCGCCGGTTCTAACATCAACGGCTTCATTGAACTCATCAAGGCCGAGGTCAAGAAGTAGACAACCGCCAGTCTTGCTGAACGAAGCAGAACAACGAGGCAGCAATGCCCTTTGATACGGTCACGCTGGAGAAGAAGGGCGAGTGCTGATAAGCTGAGTGCGTCGTAAGGCTGGATTCGACCCCGCGATTCTTTGCCTGGGGATTGATGTGGGAGCCTCCCGAACGTGGGAAAAAGGAGAAAACCCCGTTTCGATACCCTGACTTGGTGCCTTCCTCGCGCTGGACCACATGCGGCGCTCCAAACACGAGTCCTTTTGGAGCACTGAAGATGACTCAAGAATATAAAGAATGCAAGCGAATAAATAGAAAAGTCGGGGAGAGCGGATTTAAACCTCCGATCAGGGGACAGCCAGGAGTTTCCGTTTCTCTAGGTCATCTGCCACTTCGGCGAGCCCCAGTTCCTCGAGCTTTGTCCTCGTTTGCAGACCGGTGGCGACATCCCATCCCCTAAGAGGATAATACTCGTCCTTCATCCCTTCGAATCTCTCCCGCTCGACTACCGCTCCCTTTCGTGAGATTACCTCACCATCCTTCCCCGGTGCCAAGCATTCGGGGTTCAGGGTGCCGAACTTGAGCGGTTTTGTGTAGAAAGGATCGGGGAGCACGTCATCTTCCCTTCCCCGATGACCTTCCCTGACCAGTATGGCCCTCTGCAGATTGAAAATCCGTTCACCGATCCGGTAAAGACCCTGCTCGTCTACCTCTCTTCCGGTAACCGCGGAAAGAAGCTTGCTTTCAACACCGGGGTCTCCAACGTGATCCTCCGAATGTCTAACCTGTGTAATCGGCCACAGTACATCGCAAAGAATCAGACTCTCTTTCGCATAGGCTCGGTCTTGGATCTTTGTTGTGGCCAGGGCTTTGCCGTCATAGGTAGAGAAATCCGCGGAAAGCTCGCCGCCCCAGAACCTTCTGGCAATTTTACGGAATGCCTCGCTGGAGAGGTAGGAGCCCTCAACCTTGTTAGCCCAGTTCAGCCAGTCGAACAGGGCAATGCCCACCTCATGAAGCTGGTGCATGGGCAGCGTCGGTTCCATAGCGTACAGCAAACCTGATACAATGTACATTCTCGGGCAGTATGCCGAAATCCGCCCTGCTTTTGAAACGTAGTCAGTGATCAGTTCCTGTGATCCCTTTCCCACAGAATCCGCCGCCTTGACGAGGCCCTGTGCAAGGATTTCGCCGAAACCCTCTCTGAATGCGATCTTTCTTAGCAATGTCTCTATGAATTCGAGGCTCCCCAGCTTGGATATAGGTATCCCGATACTCTCGTCATCCAGGATGCCGGCTTTGTAGCACCTGGACAGCCACGCAATCATAGTGTGAACCGGGTACACATCAAGGCCATAGCCATCGCAGAGGACTGTCGCCAGGAATGGGACCTCGTTCACTTCGCCGTAGTGTCTCACCGCCCACTCGTGATAGTAGACCGCAGAGCCGCAGAAGAACTTGTGCCGCTTTCCATCTTTTGTGGCCCGTGTGGCCCTGATGCAGCCACTTCCCCCGATGCAGCCGTAGCATGGGTCCAGCTTCATCTCAGTATCTGTCGTCGGCCTTTCGTCGTGCAGCGTTGAGAAGCCGGTCTTCAGTTCACGGACATATCTCCTCAGTTCCTCAAGTTTCTCCGGGTTGGCTGCAGTCATTTTCTGTGAACCCCTCACAGCGATGGCCTTCAGCTTCTTGGCACCCATAACCGCCCCAAAGCCATTGGAACCGCTGGCATCGTTATCAGCGATAAGGCCGGCAAAGGTTACCATATTTTCACCTGCAGGTCCGCAGGCCACCACCCTTACGGAGCTTCCGAGCTCTGTTTTCAGCGTCTCTCGCGCCTCAACTGTGCTCTGGCCCCAGAGGGCGGACGCATCTCTGATCTCGGCAACACCATCCTGGATGGAAAGATAGATTGGTCTGTCTGATTCCCCCTTAATCACAATGCCGTCATAGCCTGCGAATTTAAGTTGGGCCCCCCAACTACCGCCCATATTGGTATAGGAGAAGTGCTCGGGGTTGGTCGCCGGTGATTTTCCGCAAACGGTCCACCTGGAACCAGCGATCCCGGAGAAGCCTGCAAGCGGCCCGGTCATGAACAGGAGCCGGTTCTCAGGTGCGAACGCTTCGACATCCGGTGATACCTCATCCCAGTAGATCTTGGCAGCAATGCCCCTGCCGCCCAGAAACCTGTCGGTGTAGTCTGCCGTGGGCAGATCAGTCGTGCTCCCCGAGCTTAGATCAACCGTCAGGATCTTTCCGGCATATCCGTGCTGTTCCGTCATCTCGCTCCTTTTCATCTTCCTGGGGTTATCCGCAACGTAATGCGAACTTATACGATTATCTACCGGCCTCGCTGGGGCTAATGAGCACAGGCCTGCATCTCAGGGGACAGCCAGGAGTTTCCGTTGATCCAGGTCATCTGCCACTTCGGCGAGCCCCAGCTCCTCGAGCTTCTTCCTCGTCTGCAGGCCGGTGGCAGCGTCCCACCCTCTTAGCTGATAGTATTTGTCCTTCATCCGCTCGAATTCGTTCCTGTCAACAACCTCACCCT
>DAOUTY010000085.1 GCA_030668425.1 Chloroflexota bacterium | reverse complement strand
GATGGTCATACCCCGTTCCTTTTCCTCCTGAAGCCGGTCGGGGTCTATGCCGGTCAGGGCCTGCACCAGCACTGATTTGCCGTGATCTACGTGCCCTGCTGTGCCGAGTACGAACATGCGGTCCCCTTTTTTACTGTGCGGGTAGATTGCCCGACGTCGGGTAACCTACCCATGGTCGGGTGTCCTCACAATCATGCTTCAGGATTCCCAAGCGCTAGTTGCGCCGTAAACTTGCAACTGCGCTGCGTAGTGACTGGAGAACGTCTGCGTCTTCCTCGGGAAGGACCGAGCGTGGATCGAGGAGCAGGATATTTCCACTGAGCCGCCCAACCAGGGGAGGCTCCTGGGTTCTCAATATCTGGGCCAGTACCTGCGCCCTGTTTTGTCCCCTCTTCTTGCCCTCTTTGCTGATGGCGACAAGTCTGGTGGGCAAAGTTCCCCCGGGCAGGCTGCCGCCCCCTACCATGCTCTCGCCCTCGGTCACCTGAGCCAGGTCGCCGAGCGCCTGAGCCCAAGCTGTGGCCCGCCTCTCCACTTCGTCAAGTGGTGCGGATATCATTCGCCATATCGGGATTTTGGTCAATGCTTCGCCCTTGAGGTAGGGAATCAGTGTGGCAGCCAAGCCGGCCAGCCTTATTTTGTCGGTTCGCATCGCCCGGGCCAGAGGATGTTTTTTCAGCTTATCAACAAGGTGTCTCTTACCCACTATGATCCCGGCCTGAGGGCCCCCCAGAAGCTTGTCTCCGGAGCAGAAGGACAGGCTGGCTTCAAGGGACACGCTCTGTTGTACCGTAGGCTCGGGGTCGAGGCCAAACCGGGTTGTATCCAGGAGACAGCCACTGCCCAAGTCGTCGAACACCGGCAGGTCGAACCGGTTGCCCAGTTCCACAAGCTCCTCAAGAGCAACACTACTGGTAAACCCCATTATCTTGAAGTTGCTGGAGTGGACTCTCAGCAGGGCCGCTGTCCGCGGGCTGATCGCTTCTTCGTAGTCCCGCAAGTGGGTGATATTGGTGGTTCCCACCTCAACAAGCTTTGCACCGCTTTGTTTCATGACCTCGGGGATTCGGAAGCCGCCGCCGATCGCTACCGCCTGACCCCGGGAGACTATTACTTCTCTCCTTTTGGCGAGCGCCGTGAGCGCCAGCAGCACTGCCGACGCGTTGTTATTCACCACAAGAGCCGCCTCGGCTCCTGTAAGCTGACACAGGAGCTGCTCAACGTGTACGTTGCGGGAACCCCTCACACCACTTTCGAGGTCGAACTCTAGATTACAGTAGCCCTTGCTGGCCTGGTCCATCGCTGCAATTGCTTCTTCGCTGAGCGGGGCACGGCCCAGATTGGTATGAAGTATGACCCCTGTGGCGTTTATGACACGGCGCGGGCCGGTAGAGGCCAGCGCCTCCGCCTGCGCGCAAATTGAATCTACTATCTCGTTGGCAGAGGTGCACGGGGTCCCAAGGGCGATCGCGGCTCGATTCTGTTCCAGTTCCCGGCGAACCAAGTCTACCAGCAACTCATGGGGGTATATGTCCAGCAGTTGCCTGATCTTATCCTCAGACATCAGCCTGTCCACGCTGGGAAGGCGGCGAAATTTGTTTTCCATTCAACCCACGACAAACATCTTAGCACATATAGCTACCATGACCCTGGCGGCGGATCCGCATCAATCATTATCAGAGATTCCGTGCCGATGAAGCTGGCAGTGCTCTCGATCTTGAGCGGAGCAATAGACCTGCCGTTGTTAGCCCAGTACTCGACGCGGGTAGAGCCAACGCCGCCGCCCCCAGGTGTGCTGTTGTCTGTGTCGACCTGCGTATGGACGACCTTGAAACACTCGTAATTCACATCAGCGGCGACAACAACCGCATCATCCGCAACCACTTCCGCGTGGTAAGTGTCAGTCCAACTGGGCTTCAGGGACGTGTCGGTATCGCGAAACACCTCGTACGTCCAGCTGTCGCCGATACTGTAAGGCCAGCCCGGATAGCCATCGTATCCTGAATAGATCGAGACGGTGATTGCGGTGTTGATTATCGGCAGGTTGACCTGCATGGCCTCCTGACGGAGGATACGAAAGTCTTCCTGGCTCCGCCATATCTCCTCGGTCGCCAGAGTGACTTTCGTGGAACCGACGATTATGGCGTTGGCCTTTCGCTCCGGCAGCGGATCCATCACGGTCACCGTGTAGAAGCAGGTATCTGAGCCGATGGCCACGTCGGTCTCGGCGACCTTCAGGGTGTACGTGCTCTCGTTAACAAGACCTTCCCCGCTGTCATAGCTCACCAGATACGTCATCGTCGCCTTGGGCAGTATTTCGCTGTAGTCAGGGGCATCCCGCGCTCGTAAAAGGTAGTACACGCTTGGTGCTACCACGGCGACACCGATGGCAATGACAACGACGAGCAGCAACAGCCGCCATTTCCAGCCTACTCTCCTCAACCTTGACCAGATCCTGCGCATGGCATTCCCCCCTTTCTGTGATCACTTCACAGACTATGGTCACGCCCTCACCATCCCTCGTGGGTCCCGGTCTCCTCGCGATGTCCTACCGTACAGCCTCAGCAGCCTGGGACACAAGATGTGGACAACGAGGTCGATGGTAGCTAGAGCCCCATCCAGGTCGCTCTGCATGCCGCCGGTGACTACCGCCTGCAGCAGAGCAGTTAGTTCGTCATCCCCGATAGCATCAATGGCTGTGCTGAGTTCCCCTGAATGCCCGTACGCGCCATTGAGCATGGCTTATCACAGGGTATTATACCATCCATCAACAACGCTTTCCATTGGCAAGAAATATTCCTTTTTGCTCTTCTGTACTCCTTTTACCTCAGGCTCCCTAATAAAAAAGGCCCGCGTTTAGTCACACGGACCCTTAGCTTTATAATGTGGTGGGTTGCCTCTTCGGCGCCCCTTTTTTACCTTAGGATTCGGCGGCCTTGACCCTCTTGCGATAGGCGATCTTGGCCAGCAGTATGCTCAGCTCATAAAGGATGATTAGTGGGATTGCCACCAGGCTTTGATTGATCGGATCGAAGGTGGGAGTGATTACGGCGGCTAAGATGAAGGCCCCAACGATCGCCCACCTGCGATTGCGGGAGAGCATTTCTGGCTTGACAACTCCCAGCCTTGCCAGGAAGGTAATAATGACCGGGGTCTCGAAGACAAGCCCGATGGCAACAAGGAGCCTGGTCACGATTGAAACATAGTTATCGATTTTGATCTCCGGTCTGGCAATATCGCCCATAAAACTGAGCAGGAAACTGGTTGCAGGTGGCACCAGTATGAAGTAGCCGAAGGCAAATCCCGCGAGGAACATGAACATTATCCAGGGCAGGGCCAAGTATATATACTTTTTCTCCCGGCGAGTAAGCGCTGGAGAGACGAACATCATACCTTGATAGACGAGGATGGGCATTGCGAGCACGAAGCCGCTCATCAGGGCTACCTTGAAGTAGGTCGAGACCATCCCGGTCATCTCGGTGTATATGAGGCTGATGTCGTCGGGAGCCGGGGCGATTAAAAATTCGAATATATATCTGGCGAATATGAAGGAGATTATGGTGGTAAGTACTAACGCGATGACGGATTTAATAAGGCGCTGGCGCAATTCGGCGAGATGACTGGTGAATGTCATCTCCTTGTTGTTTTTGCTCACTGCTGGATGCCTCACCTCGTGCTATTGCTAGCTTCATCTTCTTCCGTCGTCTCGGTCTTGTCTGTTGCCTGCACTTTTTTCTTCTGCTTCACGGGTTCCTTTTCCTCTTTCTCCAGGCTCTCGAACTCTTTGCTCACCCCGGTCGTTAGGTCCATGGTGGCTTTCCTGAAGGCGCTGATGCCCTTGGCCAGGTTTCGGGCAAGTTGCGGTAGCTTCCCGGGCCCGACAGCTATCAGGCCTACAATCAGGATGATGACTATCTCCAGGGGACCCATGCCAAAGAATTCCATCGTTCTTGTTGCACCTTATTGGGGCTGGTCTTTAAGTCGAGGCTGGAGAGCCAATCAAGCTCCTATTCACGGCAACGCGTGTTGCCTGCGGCTCTTTGAAGTTAATGCTAGCTTTGTTTTGTCTTAGTCTTGCCCTCGGTCAACTTCTTGGTGGTCTTCTTCTTGTTCTTGGGCGTTTCCTCTTCCTCATCCTCATCCTCTTCAGTTGTCAGTTCTAGCAGGCCAGTCTTGCCCTTGCGGAATTCCCGAATTCCCTTGCCCAGCGCTCCTCCAACTTGAGGCAGCTTCCCCACGCCGAACACGATAAGGATGACCACCAGGACTATGATGCCCTCTGTTGCTCCGATGGTTGGAAATGCCATGGCTCCTCCCTAAATGAGCACTAATTTAGATTCTCTTGATCCTGGGCGCCCTGTAATCGCTCTTCATGTGAGTAGGCAGACAGGCGGTTGCCGCGTACATAACCGATCAGCGTGATGCCCAGTTCCTGAGCCAGTGTAATCGCTCTATCGGTGGGCGAACTGCGAGAAATGACGATCGGTGTTTCCATCTTCGAGGCTTTCGACAGCATCTCCGAGGAGATACGGCCTGTCGTCAGCAACAACCTGTCCTTAGTTGGCAATTCCGTCAATAAACATTCGCCCATGATTTTATCCAGAGTATTATGGCGCCCGATGTCTTCAGCGACCACCATCAGATTCTCAGAGTCGGCCAGTGCCGATGTATGTACGCCCCCACAGAACCGATATAGCTCCGCTTGCTCATTCAATTGTTTCATCAGGAATAGTACTTCCTCAGGCGTAACAACCAGCCTCGAATCCACATTTTGTCTTTCGTGTGTAAAGCTGATGCCCCCTCCGCAGCCTGAGCCTAGAGTACGCCGTGCCGGCGGCACGTACCCTGCGTTGCTTAACGTGACATCGGCCAGTGATTCCTCCTCACACAAGCGCATACTCGCCACGTCGTCCTTGTCAGCGATTATTCCCTCTGAGTAAAGGAACCCGAGGACGAGCTGAATCAGCTTGGTCGGGGTACACAGTATCGTTACCAACTCCTCGTTGTCTACGAAGATGGTTAATCCCATCTCCCTGGGTACGGAGGTCGACTCTCTACGCCAAACTTCAGAGGAAAAGCAACTATATATTATATCAGGCGTACTGCCCTTTATCAATGAATTGCTGTCTACCTGCTCTGCGCCCATTGCTGCTTGTCCTTTTGTCTCTAAGTACTATTTTACCACTATTAGAAAGTTGCTGCGCAGACGTACTCATGCCAGGTGTACTTTCTCGGGTAATAATGGACTTGTGCCCAGTGTGCACTTGAGGCTGGTGCTATTATTGCTCGTCTGGCGCAGTGCCGGCCCATCCTCCCCTGTACCCTTGTTCTTGACCCTGTCTATCCATGTCGACAGTCAGCACTCGCTCCAAAGGCAGCAGCACCTCGGATTCAGTATGACGCAAGTCGATGGCCTTCAAGTAGGTTTTGCAACTCTGGCATGTGTAGAGCCGGTAGAGATCGTCCTCGCTAGCGAAATAGGCCTGCGCCTCGGGGTCATTGTTGCCGCAATAAGGACAACCCAATCGCTGGAAGAGCCATTCGCTATCGCAGCGGGAGCAGACCAGCCATCTGGAACCTCGTTCCTTGTCAAGGTATGCGAAGTCGGGTTTGCCGCCACAAATAGGGCAATATTCGCGTCGCCATTGCTTTTGGGGAACCAGGCCGATGAGCGATTCCGCCTTGGAGGTTAGAAACGGCTTGATGGCGCAATGAATTGCTGCGGCCAGGAGTTCTTCGTCAATGCCGTGTGAACCAGCCCAGGGCGATAGCGATGAGCCCTCATACCATATCCTGGTCGCTTCCTCCAGTAGAGCCGTATCAGCAGCGACCTTCCGCAGACTCTCGCACTCAGAAGTTGTGTGCTCGTCGATGGCGGCAATCGCTGCCTGGAAGAGGTTTTGAAAGGTTGGCCAATCTGCGGAAAGGGCATCCCACTTTAAAAGAGGGATGCCCTTTCTTATTTGAACACTGACCTTAGTCTTGGTTAATCCTGGCTGGGCAGTAGAGATAGCCGCTCTTGCCTCAACTTGAATGCGCAGCAGAGCCCTGTAGAATTCGAGAATCTCTGGAAGTGAACCCTCTTTCTCTTGCCTATCTCCTAGTTTCTCTAGAACTCTACTGTCGACTTCCAACTGGCTTTTGCCTTCTCTCATCACTGCGCCGCTTCGAAAGCCGAGCTTTCATCGCCTACTTCTCGGCTGTTACCCTCTCGTACCACTTGCCGTGATGGCTCTTGACATAGTCCACTGTCGCTTTACCCGTAGTCATGGAACGCAGTGCCTCTGACATTCGCGGGTGAAAGGCAGCCAGGGCGATATGAACCAGAAGCATGGTGCCGCCAGCGATGAAGGCTATGTCATGAATAAGAACCATTGCCTGGAGAACACCCGGGGCCACACTACCTTTGAAGAACCACATGATGAAGCCAGTTATTACGAAGACCACACCGGTAACGATGGCGACCAGCATCCACAGTTTCTGCCCTGTATTTGACCGGTCTTGGGGAGGCATATCCTCCTCCGGCCCTCCGAAGTAGTAGCTTGGGGCAGCCTGTAGCCAGCCCAGGTCATCCGTATTCCAGGTGAATGCCTCCTTTACCCATTCCCAGGTGCTCTTCGGGTTCAGGAGGAAGTATATTACAGGTATTCCGACGAAGCCTACAGCAGCGATACGGTGGACAAGCCGGCTCCATCCCCACCAGGCCGCAGGGCTGACCCAGGACAGGAAGAGGAATAGACCCGTGAGCCCTAAAAGCAGGGAACAAGCCACAATCCACCAATGCTGGAATATGGCACGTTTGCGAAAACGCTCAACATCTTGCATTTTACTTCTCCTCCTTGCTGATTATCCTGGCGCGGGCTACCATGATGTTTAGCAGCAGCCCTAATCCTACAACACCTACGGCAGCATAGCCCAGGGGCTTGATGACATCCTGCCAGGCGGTAGCGGTGGCGGGAACCTTTGGATCCGGAATCAGACCATATACTTCAGGCGTGTCGTCAAGAATGTAGAGGACGTGTGTGCCGCCCACCAAATCCTCGCCGTACAGGTTGGCATTGCCGTACCCGATTGCCTTGAGCTCCTCTACCCTCGCCTTAGCTGCCGATACCAGCTTGTACCGGTCACCGTACTCGAGGGCGCCGGTAGGACATGTCTTTACGCAGGCAGGTGCGTAACCGTCATCAAGGCGGTTAAGGCCCGGCGTGGTACAGGCCGTACACTTGGTCGCTCTTCCGAGCACCTGTCCTATAGCGGTATCAATGCGGGGGATTCCGAAGGGACAGAACTCAACGCAGTAGCCG
>DAOUTY010000143.1 GCA_030668425.1 Chloroflexota bacterium | reverse complement strand
CCCTCCTTGAGCAACCCGGCGGCAGCGGCCAGTGCATCGTCACCCGGCACTTGAATGCCAGCGCTATCGACCAACTGCAGGCTGGGGCCGCATTCGGGGCAAGCGTTAGGCTGAGCATGAAAGCGGCGGTCCATGGGATCGTCATACTCGCGCTGGCATTGAGGGCACATCTTGAAGCTGCGCATGGTGGTCTTAGGCCGATCGTAGGGAATGTCCTCAATGATAGTAAACCGTGGGCCGCAATTGGTGCAATTGGTAAATGGATAGCGGTAGCGCCTGTCGTCAGGTGCCAGAAGTTCCGCCAAACAGGGCTCACAGGTAGCGATGTCAGGGGACACGAGTTGATACTTGTCCTCTTCAGCGATGCTGTGGCGAATCTCGAAGTCGAGGTAGCCCTCTGGAGAGTGGCTGGTTGCGGTGACTTGCTCGAGACGAGCTAGAGGGGGAGCCAAAACGACCAGATCATCAAGGAATCTGGCTAGAGCATCCTTCTCTCCCTCCACCTCGATCTTGACATCCCCCGAGGTATTGCGCACCCAGCCCTTCAGATCATGTTTGGTGGCAAGTTGATAGACAAAGGGACGGAAGCCCACCCCCTGCACAACGCCGCGAACGCTGATGCGTAAGAGTTCCTTCTGCCCTACCGCGACAGTCTTGCCCTCCCCTTTTCTATCTCTACTGATGTCTATCCCGCTTTCTCTCAGACTCCACTCCACCCCATATTATAGCAGGAAGCGAACAGCCTTGGTGAATCTGAAGTCGCGCCATTTGAGGCACTGCGTAGGAGGAACACATGGAAGGCCTAACCCAGCTTCATTTTTACCCCACTTTCCACACAATTTCGACACCAGTTTGGAACAACTCAGAAGCTCAGGGGCGAACCAGCTCAGAGGGGCAGGGGGGGACCTTTTAGCTTCAGATTAACAAGAGTCCGGTTTCGGGCGATCAAGAGGCTAGCTTCGACAGCAGTTCGAATCCTGCTGGAGGAGCAAGTTCAATTCTTCGCACAGCGCCTGGACATGACCAAGACCAAACTGCTATACCTTTGCTGGAACATACGGCTGTTTAGCCTATCACCTCTGCTTCGCGTAGCTCGTTGATTCGCGCTTTATCATAACCAAGTCCGAGCAGGATCTCCTCAGTATGTTGCCCAAATCGCTGGCTCCAGGTCCGGGCCTTAAACGGCGACTCTGAAAGCTTGATCATGGAGCCGATTTGCTTGGCGCGACCGAGGGTTGGATGATCCACCTCGACAATCATCTCCCGCGCCCTCAAGTGGGGATCGGAGACCACCTCGCCAAGAGAGTGAACCGGGGCAACGCAGGTATCCTTCTGGCGCAGGATTTCGACCCACTCATCTCGGGTTTTGGTCAAAAAGGTCTTCTTGAAATACTGGAAAATCTCCTCCCGCTTCTCACCTTCCACATATTGATGCTCAATGAAATCTTCACGGCCGAGGAGTTGACACAAGTTAGCATAGAACTTTGGCTCGACGCTACCAATGCTGATATACTTCCCATCCTTCGTCTCATACACGTTGTACCAGGGCCGCGGTTGTTCTCCGGTGGCTGTCGTTTCCCCTTTTTCTGAAATGACCTCACCAAGGAGGGCGGGGAATAAAACTGGCATCATCAACTCAACTATGGCATCTGTCATCGACACGTCTACATATTGCCCTTTGCCGCTCTTGTCACGTGCCATTAAAGCGGCCATGATTCCAATTACAGCGCACATCCCACCAGCGGCAAAGTCAGCTAAAACTGTGCGCGGAATGACAGGAGGCCCGCCGGGGGGCCTAAGCGTGCCCAAAAGCCCGCCAACTGAAATGTAGTTGATGTCATGTCCCACAACATCGCGGTAGGGTCCGTCCTGCCCATAACCTGTCAACGAGCAATATACTATTCGCGGATTGATCTCCTTCATGGTGGGATAATCGACGCCGATACGCTCGGTGGTTCCAGGTCTGAAACCTTCCGTAATAACGTCAGCAGTTCTGGCCAAGTCGTAGAATATCTGGCGTCCCTCCTCCGCTTTTAGATCGAGGCCCATGGTCTTGCAGTTCCGCCACCCAGGGAAGATGGGGGCGTCTGGATACATAAGCAACAGGGGGCCGCCACGGCGCTCAGGTCTAGCTTCATAGACCTTTATTACCTCGGCCCCGAGATCGCCAAGCATCGTGGCACAAAACGTGCCAGGGCCTTGCCATGCCATATCGAGTATCCTTATTCCATCGAGAGGGGCTGACATTATTGAACACCTTCTTTCTAGTCTTCACCCTGGTACCCCGCTATGAGAAGCAAAAAGGAATCATCATCCCAGCTCGCTCACTCAAGCACGCCATCCATGATGAGTTGGTTTACCTCCTCCTCGGAGAAGCCCAGGACCTCCCTGTAGACGTACTCGTTGTGTTCACCGAGAAGAGGGGCTCGGCGTATCTCTCCGGGGGTAGCTGAGAGGGTAAAGGTTAGCCCATCATGAGCAATCACGCCCGCCTCGGGGTGATCGAGATACACATAGAAGCCCCGCTCTTTCAATTGGGGATCTCGAGTGAGTAGGTCCTCACCATCCTGAACCACTCCGGCTGCTACATCTGCCTGCTGCATCAGCATCATCACCTCCTCCGGCGGCTTCTCTAGCGTCCATTCCTCTACTCGTCGGTCAAGCTCGTCCTCGTTTTCCTTCCTGCCGAGGAAGGTGGCAAACCTTTCTTCCTTTGTCCACGGCGGGTTGCCGATGACATCGCAGAAGCCTTTCCACTCCTCATCGCTGAATACGGCGATGGCACACCATCGTTCGTCTTTCTTTTTGAGCTCAGGAGGAGTATCGGGCATGGCGCTGTAATCAACCTCCCTGTCTTCGCCGCGGCAGCGATAGACCCCATGCGGGGCAGCGTTGGGCAGGCGGTTGCGCATAGCAGTCTGAATCCGCCCGTTAGCGGTGAAATCCAAGATAGATGTTTCCGTCCAGCAGACTGTGGATTCAAGTTGAGCAATCTCTATAAACTGCCCTTTGCCAGTCTTATTTCTGTAATGAAGGGCAGACAGAATGGCTGTTGCCGCATGGTGCGGATTACAGGTCCAGTCTGGCCAAGCGTTCATCCCGGTCCCAATCGGTGGACGATCAGGATTACCAGTAATTTGATCCATGCCCGCCATAGTTCGAACGCTCGTTCCAAAACCGCGCCACAGCGCATAGGGACCGGTTATTCCCATTATCGGCATAGTAGCCACGATAATATCGGGCTTTATTTTGACCAATTCCTCATAGCTGAGCCCCCACTTCTCCATGGCGCCGGGGTAAAAATTGTCCAGGACTACATCGCTCATAGATACGAGTTTCTTAGCGATTTCCAGCGCCTTGGGATGGCTCATGTTAAGGGTTATCCCCAACTTTCCCGGGTTGAAGTTGTTGTACATGCCACTGATGTTGTAGGTAGGGGTGACATCCGGCTTTCGAGGTGATTGCCACCTCATGCCATCAATCTTGGTGTTGCTTTCTATCCGTATGACCTCCGCGCCATAGGCGGCAAACAGCCTGGTGACATAGGGGCCCGCTCCATACCACGAGAAGTCGGCAACCTTTATTCCCTCCAGGGGAAATCTCTTATCCATTTTTGCCCTCCTTTGATTAGAAAGCCTTCGGCTATCCTCCAACGAGGATGACCTGTTGGCCCCCGCGCTAAATGACCCCTTGCCCCTTCAGAAGAGCCATTTGCTCCAGGGTGAGTCCCAGTTCCTCCCCGTATATCTCGAGGTTGTGTTCCCCGATGAGAGGAGCCCTGCATCTTATCCTCCACGGGGTCTCAGCAAAGCGGTATGGGGCGCCGGGGTACTTCAGTGTGTCTCCCAACTCAGGATGCTCCACATCGACGAAGAAGCCCCGAGAAACAAGCTGAGGGTTCTCCACCACCTCTCTGGCATTGTTGCACGGTATCGCTATGACATGTCTCTTCTGCCCTTCTTCGCAGACCAATTTTTTCGGTTGGGACTTTGTGAAGGCATCGGTGACTTCGGTGATATGTTGCCTCACCTCGGGTTTCATCTGATAATCAATGTCCTTATATCTTTCGTCAGTGGTCAGATCGCCAGCCCCTCCACCGCTCTCCAGCCAGCCAATAAAATCAGCCCAGTCCACCATGGGGATGACCACCGCCCAACCATCCTTGCATTCCTGGAGGGGCACCCCCCAGCGCCCCGATCTTGCCATAATTCGATTCTGGAGATCGTACATCTGCGTCACCCATTGCAAACTAAACGCAACGCATTGCTGCATCGATACGTCTATTTGCTGCCCTTCGCCAGTCATATCCCGGTGGTAGAGGGCGGTCAGGGTACCCGCGCAGGCGTGTATTGAAGCCACATTGTATGCCTGGGAGCCACCGGACGTGGTGGGTGGCTCATCCGGCCAGCCGCAGATAAAGATCAGCCCGCCCATAGCAAGTCCGATGAGATCAGATGCTTTAAAGTCCTTGTAAGGGCCAGTCTGGCCAAAGGGGGTGATAGAGGTCAGGATCAGCCCGGGGTTAATCTCTTTGAGCACTGAGTATCCCAGCCCTATTGCGTCCAGATATCCAGGCTGGAAGGTCTCCACCATGATGTCCGCTGTCTTGATCAGCTTTTTCAGGATATCTTTCCCATCGGGGCTTTCTATGTCCAGGGTGATGCTTCTCTTGTTGGTATTGAAATGGAACCAGTAGAGGCTCTTCTCCGGGTCAGGCTCATCGTGATAGAACGGGCCAATAGCCCTGGTGGGGTCCCCGCCAGGTGGCTCGATCTTGATCACGTCAGCCCCGAGGTCGGCGAGCTGTTTGGTGCAGTAAAGCCCCATGGGGCCCGCCAGATCGAGCACCGTGAGATCGCCCAACGCCGTGTTGTTTACCTTCTGTTCAGTCACGCTACACCTCCCATGCTTCCAAAATATACACCACGCAGCAATCCAATACAACTACGTATCGAGCCTTTTGAGGCACTGCGCAACAGGAACACCTGGAAGGCCTGACCCAGCGGAAAAAGCGAGCCGAGCGAGGCTTGCTAAAGAGTCCCGCCCGGCTCACCAAATAGAATAAAAGGTGAAACTTTCGAGAAGACTTTTACGTTTGCTTGTT